>CBDTZF010000398.1:0-2652 GCA_965364825.1 uncultured Rhodocyclaceae bacterium
CGGCGATCGCGCCGATCATCGGCGGCTGGATTCTCGCGCTCGCCGGCTGGCAGGCAGTTTTCGGCTTTCTCGCCGTATTCGGCACGCTGCTGTTGGGACTGACCTGGCGCTTTCTGCCCGAGACTTTGCCGGTCGAGCAGCGCCAGAGCCTGCACCCGGTGCATCTCGGGCGAGGTTATCTCGCGGTGCTGCGCTCGCCGGCCTTCCTGTGCCTGTCGGGCGCGGTGGCGCTCAATTTCAACGGCTTTTTTCTGTATGTGCTGTCGGCGCCGACCTTTCTGGTCGAGCATCTCGGCCTCTCGCCGCAGGCTTTTGCGTGGCTGTTCGTGCCTGCGATGGGTGGTCTACTGGGCGGTTCGTGGCTGTCGGCACGTCTGGCCGAGGTTTGGCGGCCGTCGCGCACCATCCGCGCCGGTTTCGCGATCATGGTGCTGGCGGCATTGGGCAACGTCGGCTTCCATCTTCTGTATCCGCCGTCGCTGCCGGCGTCGATCGTGCCGATCCCTTTTTATACCTTCGGCATGGCGATGGCGATGCCGGCGCTCAGCCTGATCGCGCTCGATCTGTTCCCGGCGCGTCGCGGGCTGGCCTCCAGTTGCCAGACTTTCTTGCAGATGGCGCTCAATACGATCACTGCGGCAGTGACCGCGCCGCTGCTCTGGCACAGTGCCGTCGGTCTGAGTCTGGGCATGGCCGGGCATCTGGTGCTGGGGCTGGCGGCGGCGCTCGCCGCGCGCCGATTTCATCGTCGCGCAGCGGTGATGATGGCCTGAAGCGGCGAGTCGGCGGCGCTGGCGTACGCCGGTGTCAGTCGATCGCTTCGCCCAGATAGGCGGTGCGCACCTTGGGGTCGGCGAGCAATTCATCGCCGCTGCCGGTGAGGGTGAGTTCGCCGTGCTCCATGACATAGCCGCGCTCGGCGAATTCGAGCGCGAGGTTGGCGTTCTGTTCGACCAGCAACACGGTGACGCCTTCGCTGCGCACCTGCTGCACCACTTCAAAGATTTTCTCGACGATGAGCGGCGCGAGGCCCATCGATGGCTCGTCGAGCAGCAACAGTCGCGGGCGCGAGAGTAACGCGCGGCCGATCGCGAGCATCTGCTGTTCGCCGCCCGAAAGCGTGCCGGCCACTTGCGCGAGCCGCTCCTTGATGCGCGGCAACATCTCATACACGCGCTGCAGATCGGCCTCGATGCCGTCGGTGTCGCTGCGGCTGTAAGCGCCCATGCGCAGGTTTTCTTCCACCGACAGGCGGGTGAAGATGCCGCGCCCTTCGGGCACCAGCGCGATGCCGCGGCGCAAGCGCTTGTGGGTGGGCAGCTTGCCGATATCCTCGCCGTTGTAACGAATCGTTCCGGCAGCCAGCGGCAGTGTGCCGGCGATGGCGTTGAGGGTGGTCGTCTTGCCGGCGCCATTGGCGCCGATCAGACACACCATCTCTCCGCTATGCAGTTCCAGGTCGATGCCCTTGACGGCTTCGATGGCGCCATAGGCGATCTTCACGCCGTCGAGCGTCAGCAAGGGCGCGGCAGCATCAGCGACCATGCTTGGGGCCTCCCAGATAGGCGGTGATAACCGCTTCGCTTTTCTGCACTTCGGCGGGCACGTCCTCGGCAATCTTGTGGCCGAAGTCGAGCACCGCGACGCGGTCGCACAAGCCCATCACCAGTTTGACGTCGTGTTCGATGAGCAGCACAGTCACGTCGTCGCCACGGATCTTCTCGATCAGCCCCTTGAGCTGCGTGGTTTCGGTGGCATTCATGCCGGCGGCGGGTTCGTCGAGCGCCAGCAACTGCGGTTCGGTGGCCAGCGCGCGGGCGATCTCGAGGCGACGCTGATCGCCGTAGGAGAGGTTCTTGCAGACGGTGTCGGCGAAGCGTTCGATGCCGACATATTCGAGCAGTTCGTGCGCGCGCAGCGTGGTCAGCCGTTCTTCCTCGCGGGTGTGCTTGTTCTGTGTGAGGATGCCCCAGATGCCGGCGCGGGTGCGGATGTGGCGCCCCGCCATGACGTTTTCCAGCGCGGTCAACTGGCCGAACAGGCGGATGTTCTGGAAGGTGCGCGCAATGCCCTGTTCGACCACCTTGTGCGGTTTGCCGGTGGGCAATTCGCTACCCTTGAAAATGAACTCGCCATCGTCGGGCATATATGCGCCGGTGAGCACATTGAAGAAGGTCGTCTTGCCGGCGCCGTTGGGTCCGATGAGGCCATACACCTCGCCGCTGTGGATGGTCAGCGAGACGTCCGACAGCGCGGTGAGGCCACCAAAGCGTTTGCCAATGCCGCGAGCTTCGAGCAGCGCGATCATGCGGCGCCCCTAGAGCGCCTGACACTATGAAACGCGTGTGCGGCTAAGTCATTGGGTTGTGGCACAAGGCGCGCCGGCGCAGCTTGGGTGGCCCCCAGGCAAGGCGGCGCAACGCAGTGCCGCGGCCCAATGCCGACGCCCCGAAGGGTTGGTCTTTGGCGGCGCGTCTGCCACGTTGCGGCGCTTGCCCGCAGGACCACTGCGGCCGGCGCACCGCGCCTTCCATCCATCACCGTCAAAGAGCAACGCAGCACGTGTTTCATAGTGTCAGGCGCTCTTTATCAACTCTGGACGCGAGTAGCGTGCATGCGCGGGGATCAGCCCCGCCGGGCGCCACAGCATCA
>CBDTZF010000399.1:0-2652 GCA_965364825.1 uncultured Rhodocyclaceae bacterium
AGCAGGTTGGCATTCTTGGCGAGCCGTTGGGTGAGCATCACGAGGCGGTTGGCGGTGGCGATTTCGCGCGCATTGGCGCCGGTGCGCAACTTATCGGCGGCAACCTCTTCGGTGAGTTCGAGCAGGCGTGCGTTGGTGGTATTGATCGTTTTTACCGACTCCCCGAGCGTCGTCAGGTTGGCTTCCTGAGCCAGCAGCAGCTGCGTGTCCTGGTCGGATTTGCTCCAGATCTCGGCCAGCGCGTTCAGCCGGCCGGTAAAGGTTTCAGGGCTCGCCGGCACGGTGTTGGCGCGTCCAGCGGCTTGCAGCGTGCCGCCCTGGGTGACTGCTGCGAGCAGGGCATTGAAGCCGTCGCGACCGGCGCGCAAGGCCGCGAAAGCCGCCGGATCGCCCTGCAGCGCAAGTTGACCATCCTTGGCGGTCTGTTCCGAGAGCACGCGCATTTCGCCCGAGGCGAACAGATACGCGGTCGATGTGGCGGCGCGTTCGGTCTGCTGCCAGATCAGAACGCCCAGGCCGACGAGCAGCAATACGAGAACCACGCCGAGCGCCCGCAGCTTGTCCGCCACCGGCTTGGTGCCGAATATCGCCAGTCCCGGCCGGGCGGGCTTGGCGGCGGGCGCGGCGGCCGGTTTCTTGGAGGTATCGGGGGAGGTGGTTGCCATGGTGTGCTTTCCGTCGGATTTGGCGGTTCGGTGCGGCGCGCGTCAGGCGGCGCCGGCTTCGAGAAATTCGGGGTGGGTGATCAGCCGGTTGACTTCGATACGCCACCAGCTGCGGCCGTGCAGATCGTGCAGTCGCTTCGTCACCCAGGCTGGCATGTCGGGCGGCAGCGGGGCTTCATCGAAGTCCTCCGGGCTGCGCAAGCCGGATGTGCCAGCGACCAGCAGGGCGCAGTTGGTGTTGTGGCGCGCACCAATCAGGACGAGGCGGGCGCTACCGGTGTGCGGCGTGTGTGCGCGGCCACGAAACGCGGCCAGGTCGATGACCCCATACAAGGTGCCGCGCACATTGGCCAGACCGCGGAACCATGTACGCGTCAGCGGCACCGGGGTGAGCGGTGGCACCGGCAGGATTTCGCCCGCATCGGCCAGATCGACCAGCCATTGTTCGCCGCCGGCCAGCAGGCCGAGCAGATCGCGCCGCGGCGCCGACTGCGCGTCCGCAAGCCGGCGCACCAGGCGTTCCTGAAATTCGCGCAGACTGACGCGTTTTGCCATCGTGTGCGCTCAGCCAATGGCGCGGATGCGCGCCAGTAGTTCGTCGTGATCGAGCGGTTTGACCAGATAGTCGTGGGCGCCCTGGCGCATGCCCCAGATCTTGTCGGTGTCCTGGCCCTTGGTGGTGCAGATGATGACCGGGATCGAACGGGTTTTCTGCTCGCGCGAAATGGTGCGCGTGGCCTGGTAGCCATTCATGCCCGGCATGACCACATCCATGAGAATCAGGTCTGGCAGTTCCGACTGGCTCTTGGCGATGCCGTCTTCGCCGCTTTCGGCAGTCACCACCTCGAAACCGTTTTTGGTCAGCACTTCGCTCAGCGCAAATCGCTCGGTGGGGGAGTCGTCGACGACGAGGATCTTCTTGATCGGCATGGCGGGCGGTCTCGTTTACTTGGCGTGCGAGCGGCTGGCGTGAGTGTCCACGGCGCGCAGCAGACTGTCTTTGGTGAAAGGCTTGGTGAGGTACTCGTCCGAGCCGACCATGCGGCCACGGGCGCGATCGAACAGCCCGTCCTTGGACGACAGCATGATCACCGGCGTGGACGACAGGCGCGCGTTCTTCTTGATCAGCGCGCAGGTCTGGTAGCCGTCGAGGCGCGGCATCATGATGTCGACAAAGATGACGTCGGGACGATGGTCGGCGATCTTCGCCAACGCGTCGAAGCCGTCTTCGGCCAGCACCACCTGACATCCGGCCTGCGCGAGAAAGATTTCCGCGCTGCGCCGAATGGTGTTGCTGTCGTCAATCACCATTACCTTGAGTCCGGTCAGATCCACGATCGTCATCCTGCTTTTCTGGTGGTGGGTCCACCCGTACCGGCAGACCCTGCATATCGCTTTAGACTAACGGCGCGCAAGCGCTGACCTTGAGATGAGCCGGTCAGATTTCAACCATCTCGAAGTCTTCCTTGCGCGCTTCGCATTCCGGGCATGACCAGTTCGGCGGGATGTCCTCCCAGCGGGTGCCGGGGGCAACGCCATCGTCGGGTAGTCCGGCAGCCTCATCGTAGATAAAGCCGCAGATGAGACACATATACGTTTTGAAGTCGTTTTCGGGCATCAGGTCCGGGATGTCGATAGCCTTGCGGGCGCGGTGCTAAAATCTGCCGCATCTTACCGTATTTTCCGGCCCCCGCCGCTTGTCGGCACGGCTTTGGCGGTGCGCCGAATGCGCGTGCGCCGGCGTTTGACGCCCATGCGGCGCATGGTCTGCGATGCCGGCGCAATTGTGAACAAATGTGCCGACAACCCTGTTGTGGGAATGACGTGACGAGGAGTTTTTGGTGATGCCCAGGCATGGCTGCTTACCCTATGGTCTGTATCTCGTAACACCCGAAAGCGATGATGAGGATGCGCTGGCGGCGCTCGTGGAAGCCGCGCTCGCCGGCAAGCCGGCGGTGCTGCAATATCGCAACAAACACGCCTCGCC
>CBDTZF010000400.1:0-2643 GCA_965364825.1 uncultured Rhodocyclaceae bacterium
CGCAGGTGGTGCCCGGTTACGACACGGTGCAGGCCGCCGTCGTGAGCGAGGCGCGGGTGTTGCCGACGGATGGCGTCACGCAATCCGCACCGCGTGACCGCGCGCCGTGGCAGCCGGGCACCCACTGGTGGCTGTGGGGCGCGCTGGCGCTGGGCGTGGCTGTGCTCGGCGCGATGGCGCGCGGCCTGTGGCGCGAACTGCGCACGCCCGCAAAGGACACGGACGACGCCGACGGCGCGTGAGCCGGGCGGCTTGCGCCGACGCACCGGGGCGCCGCCCCGGTGCGTCTACTTCCAGTAGTTGTTGGCCGCAGAAATCGTCTGGAAGTGAATCGCGATGACCTGCGACGCGGCAATCAGCGAATCTGCATCTTTCGAATATTCCTCGCGCCCTTTCTTGAGCACCGCGACGTCGGACTGCGTGGTCTTGACGCCCATGCGCGAGAGCTTCACGGCCAGCGCAAAACCTTCCTGCGGCGTTGCCGTGGTCAGCGATGGCAGCCAGGCTTCATCGGCAGCGATCGCCGGTGTCGCCGCGGTACAGACGAAAAACAGGCAGGTCATGGCAATTTTTGAAGCAGTCGATTTCATGTCGGTTCTCCAAAGCGGTCGGGAAACATGCGTGCGGCCCGCGGGCGTGCCGAGTGATCGTTCGCGCGGCGAGCCAAAAAAGATGCGCGAACAATGCATCAATAATAGCGCAGTGAGCGTAGGGCGCAATAACCGAGGGGCATTGCACCATTCGACCGTTGATCGGTGCAATGCCCGCAGGTTTTTCACCCTACGATGCTGACGATGAAAGGACCGCCGACGCGACACGCGGTAGGGCGGGTTTCAACCTGCCATGGCACTTGCGCCTGTGCCGCGCGGCGCGCACGATTGTGGCATTAGACTCCACGCAGAGGCTGGCATGTCTGACGCGAAAAACCGCCGCACGCATATTGGCGATCAACCGCTGCATGCGGAAACCCAGCTCGTAAGTTACGGCTACGATCCCTTTTTGTCGGAAGGGGCGGTCAAGCCGCCGGTGTTCCATACCTCGACCTTCGCGTTTCGCACCGCGGAGGATGGCGCTGCGTTTTTCGACATTGCCGCCGGCCGTGCCTCGGCGCCCGAGGGGAGCCAGGGCGGGCTGGTGTATGGCCGCCTCAATCACCCCAATCTGCAGATTGCCGAGGAGCGCTTGGCGCTGCTCGATGGCGCCGAGGCCGCGATGTTGACTTCCAGCGGCATGGCGGCGATCAGCGCGGTGTTTTTTTCGCTGCTGCGCCCCGGCCAGCAAATCGTGCACAGCCGAACCTTGTATGGCGGCACCGAAACGCTGATCAGCCAGGTGATGCCGGAATGGGGTGTGGGCGGTGAGACCTTCGACGACGGCATGTCGCAGGCGCAGATGCGCGAGGCGCTGGAGCGTGCGGCGGCGCGCGGCCGGGTGGGCGTTTTCTATGTCGAGACGCCCGCCAATCCGGTCAATGCGCTGGTCGATTTCGCGGCCGTGGAGGCGACGCTGTCGGCGTTTTCCGCGCGTCACGGCTATCGTCCGGTGTCGGTGTGCGACAACACGCTGCTCGGTCCGCTGTTTCAGCAGCCGCTGCAGCATGGCATCGACCTGGTGGTGTATTCGCTCACCAAGTATGTGGGCGGACACAGCGACCTGATCGCCGGCGGCGTCACCGGCTCGCGCGCACACATCGACGTACTGCGGCAGTGGCGCAGCGCGGTGGGCTGTCAGCTCGACGCGCACTCGTCATGGCTGCTCGGACGTTCGATGGAAACGCTCACCTTGCGTATGCGCCGTGCCGCCGCGAGCGCCAGCACGGTGGCGCGATGGCTCGCCAACGACGCGCCGCAGCGGGTGACCGTGCTGCATCCCGAACACATCGATGATGCGCGTTATCGCGAGGTTTACGAGCGACAGTGCAGCGCGCCGGGATCGACCTTTTCACTGGTGCTCGAGGGCGGGCGCGCGGCGGCATTTCGCTTCGTGAACGCGCTCACGCTGTTCAAGCTGGCGGTCAGTCTGGGCGGTACCGAATCACTGGTGTGCCACCCGGCCTCAACCACCCACTCGAGCGTGGCGCCCGAGGTGCTTGCGCAGGCGGGCGTTGTAGAAGGACTGGTGCGTTTATCGGTCGGCCTCGAGCATGAGGACGACCTGATTGCCGATCTGGATCAGGCCTTGCGTCAGGTGTGAGTCGCGTTCAGGTTGGCGCGCGCGCCGGTGTTGTGGCGGGTGGCGGCGCCATCAGGCGATAGGCCCACCCGCCGACCCATTCATGCACCGCATACCAGCCCCTGAAGGCGGCGCGCGCGTTGGGCAGAAAATCGCCGGGCAGCACGTCCGGGTCGGGATTGGAGAGCCACGCCGTGGGCGCCGCTGTAACTTGCAAACCCGCCGCCTCGAAGGCCGCCTGCGCGCGCGGCATGTGTGCGGCGTGGGTGACCAGCGTGATGCGCTCGATGCCGGCGGCGCGCAGCAATTTTGCCGAGGCGGTGGCATTGTCGCGCGTGTCGCGCGAGCTGACTTCGGTCCACCGTACCGGCACGCCGAAATCGTCGCGCAGCGCGTCGCGCATCATCCACGACTCGGGCGTGCGGCTCTCCGCTGCGCCACCCGACACCAGCACCGGCAAGCCCGTCGCTT
>CBDTZF010000401.1:0-2635 GCA_965364825.1 uncultured Rhodocyclaceae bacterium
GGGTCGGCATGTCACCTGAATACACGGCGAAAGTGGTTTCGCTGTCGGGCGGCGCCATGCTGGCCAACGTTATTTCCGTCATTATGCTCATTGCAGAAACCATCATGCAGCGTCGATGACACCCGCCGCGCACCACACCACCGTCTTTCTGGTCCTGCGGCGTCTGCGGGCGCCGCTGATCACGCTCATCGTGATCTTCGCGATATCGGTGCTCGGCCTGACCCTCGCGCCGGGACCTGACGGGACTCAGCTCAGCTTTTTCCACGCGTTCTATTTCATCAGTTACACCGCGACGACGATCGGTTTCGGCGAAACGCCTTACGCATTTTCCGATCAGCAACGCCTGTGGGTGATCGTCTGCATTTACATGGCGGTGGTGGGCTGGACCTACACGCTCGGCTCGTTGATCGCATTGCTGCAGGATGCAACCTTCAAGAACGCGTTTGCCATCGAGAGTTTCTCACGCGCGGTCACGCGCATCCGCGAGCCCTTTTTCCTGGTATGCGGCTATGGGGAAACGGGCCGCCTGATCTGCCGCGCGCTCGACCGTCTGGGCCAGCGCGCCGTGTTTATCGAGGGCGATCCGGAGCGCGCCGGATTGATCGAGCTGCACAACTATGTCGCGGACGTCCCGGTGCTCAATGCAGATGCCACGCTGCCCGCCAACCTGCGTCTGGCCGGACTCACAAAGTCCAATTGCGTAGGTGTACTTGCGCTGACCAGTAGCGACTCCGTCAACTTGGCAGTTGCGATCAGTGCGCGGCTGCTGGCGCCCAAGAAACCCGCGCTGGCGCGCGCCGAGTCGCTGGAAGCAGCGGCCAACATGGCGTCGTTCGGCACGCGCTACATCATCAATCCGTTCGCCAAGTTCGCCGAGTATCTTGCCCTTGCCCTGCATGCTCCAAACGCCTATCACCTGCTCACCTGGCTCACCGGCCTGCCGGGCACCAAAGTGGAGCGTCATCGCGACCCGCCGCGCGGCAAGTGGGTGCTGTGCGGCTACGGCGAATTTGGTCGCGTGCTGGTCGACGCCTTCGACCGCGAGGAACTGCCCGTGGTCATCATCGACCGCGAAATGACCGACACCAACCATCGTACCGTGCGCGGCGACGGTACTGGCATAGAGGTGCTCGAACGGGCCAACATCCAGCAGGCGGTGGGCATCGTCGCGAGCACCGGCAACGACATCGACAACCTCTCCGTCGCAGTAACCGCCCGCGAACTCAATCCCGAACTGTTCGTCATCGTACGTATGAACCGGTATGCCAATCACGAACTGTTTGAGGCCTTTGAATCCGATGTCACCGTGGTGCCCAGCGAAATCATCGCGCACGAATGCCTGGCGGTGCTCACCACGCCGCTGCTCGCAACCTTTCTCGATGAAATCCGCAGCCGCGACGATGACTGGTCGAAGGTGCTGCTCGATCGACTGATCGCGCGCTTCGACTGGAACGTACCCACGGTATGGAGCGTGCGCCTCAATCTGTCCCGCGCGCCGGCGCTTTACCGTCACCTGATGCGCTACGGCAGCTTGCGTCTTGGACAATTGCTGCGCGATCCGCATGATCGCTTGGAACCGCTCGCCGCCGAAGTGCTCTACATGCACCGCGATGACGACGATCACCTGCTCGAACCGGACGATGACACGCCCGTGCGAGCGGGCGATCGCCTGCTGCTCGTCGGCTGTCCTTCGGCGCGCACCGATTTCGCACTCACGGTTAGAAACCAAGCCACGCTCGACTACGTTCTGACGGGCCGTGATCTCCCCGGCGGTATCGTCTGGGACTACTTTTCACGTCGCCGGGCGGCAGCGAAAAGCGCCGCCGCCGATTCCTCCGGTTCATGACCGAAAGCGATATTTGCGACAAAGCGCACATCGATCGCACGAGTACGGCAGCACTGGCCAGCGGTGCGCTGCATCCGATCGCCACGGAGCAGATCACACTCACCGACAACGGCCTGCCCTTCGTCATCAAATGGGTGTCGTCGCTGCTCGACAAACCACGCCGGCACAAACCCGCCGGCGACCCGTCCTTCAACCCCTTCCTGCCGCCCGAAAGCGCGCTGACGCTGGGCGCGCTGACGCCCGATCATCTGCTGGTGCTCAACAAGTTTCCGGTGATGTCACGTCATCTGCTCGTCATCACGCGACACTTCGAAGCGCAAACCAACCCGCTCACTGCCGCCGATTTTGCAGCGCTCGCACGACTCATCGAAGCCAACGGCGGGCTCGGTTTCTACAACGGTGGCGAGACCGCCGGCGCCAGTCAGGTCCACAAACATCTGCAATGGATTCCCGATCTGCCGCCGCTCGCGCAGCGACTGGCGTCCGTGTTGGCAGACTCCCACCCGCCGTTCGGCTTCCGGCATGCCTATGCACCGCTGACAGCCGAGGTGTGGCATTCGGAGGCGACGGGTGAGCGCCTTGCGGCGCGCTTCGCCGCACTGTGCGCAGAGCAGGGAATCGATGCAATGCGCGCGCCCCTACCGCCTTACAACCTGCTGGTCACGCGCGACTGGATGTGGCTGATTCCGCGGCGCGCCGAGCGCTGGCGCGACATGTCGATCAACGCGCTCGGCTTTGCCGGTTCCTTGTTCGTCAAATCACGCGACCGCTTCCCCGCCTTCAAGGCGG
>CBDTZF010000402.1:0-2632 GCA_965364825.1 uncultured Rhodocyclaceae bacterium
TGCCCGAGTACCGCCAGGCGGGGCTGGGTGAAATGTTGATCCAGCGCATCGAGCGGCGCGCACGCGAGCAGCAGCTCGAAGCACTCTTCGTGCTCACCACGCAGACGGCGCACTGGTTTCGCGAGCGGGGTTTTCTCGAAGTCAGTCCCGACCGCTTGCCCCAACCGAAACGGGATTTATACAACTGGCAGCGCCGTTCCAAGGTGTTGATGAAATCCATCTGAGCAACTGCGGCTGACAGGTTCGGGGCAGAGGAAGTGGCGATGATGCGACGGGCAGTCATGCACTCGGGTCGCCCCGTGTGGGGCGCCGTCGTGGTCGCGCTGGCCGCGGTGCTTGCCGGCACCGGCAGTAGCGTCGCGGGCGGTGACACCTTGTCGGTCAGCCTGATGGCTTCGCTGGCCGCCTCGATCGTCACCTTCGCGCTGCTTCTCATGGCTCAGAAGGATGTTCGCGAAGGCGATCGCATGCGTTTGGTGGCCGATTCCTGCGCCGGTGTCGAAGCCTGCTTTTCGCCCGACGGGCGTCTTGAATGGATCAGCCCGTCGGTCGCGTCGCTGACGGGTTATTCCGCGCAAACCTGCCTGAGCGTGCCCGATGTGCTGGCGCTGCTGGTGCACGAACTCGACCTTGCCGAGTGCCGCCGACTCGCCGGACGCGCGCTCGAAGGCGAAGCCGGCTCCAACTTTGAGGTGCGGGTGCGCCGCCACGATGGTGAAGACGTCTGGGTGGCATGCCATTGGCGACCCGTGATCGATGACGTGGGGCGTGTGCGCATGATTCGCGTCTCGGCCGAAAGCATTCAGGCACGCAAACGGGTCGAGCTCAAATTGCTTGAAACCGTCGCCGCGCTGCGTCGCGCGCAGGGCCTCAGCGACCACTACCTGACCCGCAGTCAGGACGAACGCTTGCGCTTGCAGGCGCTGCTCGATGTGATCGAGGCCGGCATTCTTCTTGTCGATGCGGATCGTCGCGTGCGTTACGCCAACCCGACCATGTTGCGGATGTGGCAGCTGGGCGAGGGCGAATCGCTGCTCGGCACGCGCGATGTACGCGTGCTGGCGCTCGCCGCGACGGTGGTCGACGACGCCGAGGAATATCGCCGCCATGTGTTCGACGTCAGCGGCCGGCGCGGGCGCGCTGCGCCGTTCGAATTCAGCTTCCGCGACGGACGAATCATCCGCGAGGTGTCTGCGATGGTGCAGGGCGCCGGCCCCGGGCGCTCGCTCGGTCGTGTCTGGATTTTCGAAGATGTGACCGAGCAGCGCAAATCGTCCGACGCGCTGGTTCGCCTCGCCGAGCGCGACCCGCTCACCAATCTGTATAACCGCCGCCGCTTTCAGGAAGCGCTCGACCTGACGCTGGCCGGCGCCGAACGTGGTGGAACGCGAGTCGGGCTGATGGTGTTCGATCTGGACGGCTTCAAGCCGCTCAATGACCGGATGGGGCATCAGGCCGGCGATGCGGTGCTGATAGATGTGGGTGCGGTGGTGCGCCGCGTGGTTCGCCGCAACGAAATGGTGTTTCGCATTGGCGGTGACGAGTTTGCGATTCTCGTACCGCAAGCCGATGAAGCCGCGCTGTGCGAGCTGGCGCAACGTGTAGTGTCGGCAATCAGCCGTCTCGAAACGCCGGGTGCGTCCGTCAGCGCCAGCGTCGGGGTTGCGTGCTACCCACGCGACGCGAGCAACCCGAAAGCGCTCGTCGCAGCGGCGGATTCGGCCATGTATCAGGCCAAGTCCGCCGGCAAGAACCGTTGGTACGATTGCGAAGGCCGTGACGGAGAGGGCGGTGATACTCACTGAGCGCCGGGGGCGCGGTTTCCGCTAAACTAGCCGGCTAGAGATCAGATTACAGGTGGGCAACATGGCAAGAATGGTGAATTGCGTGAAGTTGGGCTGCGAAGCGGAAGGTATGGATCGACAGCCGATTCCAGGCGAGTTGGGCAAACGCGTCTATGAAAATGTCTCAAAAGAGGCGTGGGGCCAGTGGGTCAACCACCAGACCATGTTGATCAACGAGAACCGGCTCAATCTGATGGATGTGCGAGCGCGCAAGTACCTTTCCGAGCAGCTGGAGAAATTCTTCTTTGGCGGCGAGACCGATCAGATTGGCGGATACGTACCGCCGCAGGAGTGAGCGGGCCCGGCGCAAGGAAAAAGACGGCTCCGCCGTCTTTTTTTTGTGTGCGGAGAGGCACGGTTGTCGACGCGTTCAGAGAGCGCGTCGACAACGGGCTTCCGCCCGCATCGGTGTGGCTGGCTTCGCGGCCGAATAAATCCGGCCCGGCAACGGGTGGACATGGTGCGGCACAGCGGACCCTCATCGGGTATGTCGGGCAGAGGCGCAGGGTGTAAAAGCTGCGTGCATTGCAACATTCACCCGTCGCGCGGTGCAATACAGCTGACGCCTATTGACACCCTACGGCTCGGCCGCCCGTGTGGCCCATTTCATGCCACCATTTCCGCGACTGCGGGAACCGAACGCTATCAGCGTCGTCGCATCGCTTTCCTCGACGCTCGCCTTGGTCGCTGCGTGACGCGTTGATGTCACGCCGCATGCAGTTCGCGCACACCCTGCGGGGTGGCGAGCAGCAAGGTGTCGGCGCCGCGATGGGCGAATAAGCCGTTGG
>CBDTZF010000403.1:0-2632 GCA_965364825.1 uncultured Rhodocyclaceae bacterium
ACGCCTCGGCAAGGTGTCGGCGGAGATGAAACAAACGCTTGCCGAGACCTGCTTCGACCACGATATGGAAGCCGCTGGCACGGAAGTCGTGCTCGACATCCTCCGCACGGCGGAAACCCCGCGCGCACTCGCAAAGACCCGCCAGATGCTCGCGGCACGCGGACACGGAGCGCTTGTGCAATCACTTGAAAAGCGCGTGCACGACGAGGTTCGCACGCTGGTGTCGGCCGGCGCCAGGAAAGCCAAAGACGGCGATTTTGACGGCGCGGTGGCCGAAATGCTCAATGCCGCACGCAAGATGCCCAACAACGCCCATGTGTTGTTCAATGCCGCGCTGGCGCTGCTTCGCAACATCGAACACCGCGGATGGAACGATTCGTTTGCCACGCAGGCGCGCGGCCTGATCGAACGTGTACGGCGGCAGGACCCCGGCAATGCGAGGCTACCGGCACTGATCGACCTGATGACGAAGCTTCACGTCAAATTCGGTATCGGCAGCGTACGCGTCTGATAAGACGCAACTGATACACTTTCGGGACAGCGATTGTCCATCGAAACCATGTCCACTCGCATCCTTCCGTTTCTGCTGTGCGTACTGACTTTTGTTGCGGGCTGCAGCGCAGAAATCCCGTCGACCGCACAATCTCGCGGCCGCGCCGCGCCGCAGGTCGATCACGGCCTACCGCCCGAGGCGATCGAAACACTCGCGCTCATCCGCCGCGGCGGCCCGTTTCCGTATCGTAAGGACGGCACCGTGTTTCACAATCGGGAGAAACACCTGCCGCAGCAGCCGCGTGGCTTCTATCGCGAATACACTGTACCTACACCGGGAGCCGACACACGCGGTGCGCGGCGTATCGTGGCCGGCGGCCGGCCACCGGACGTGTTCTACTATACGGCGGACCACTACCGCAGTTTCAGACGCATTCCGGACTCGGTACGATGAACGATTCAGTTGATACGGCAAGACATACGCTCGAGCGACCGAACGGCCTGATGACGCTTACGCCAGCGCTTGCCGATGCACTGGAGGCCGCAGCCGGTGCGTTGGGACGTCACTATGTCTCGCTGACGCTCGGCGATGCCGCTGACAAGGACACGATCCTCACCCAGTTCGCGCTTGCCCTCGACATGCCGCGCTGGTTCGGTGCCAACTGGGACGCGCTCTACGATTGTCTGACGGACCTTTCATGGCTGCCCGACGGGGCATTCACCGTTGCCATCAGCGGCGCCATCCCCGACCCTGACACCCGTGAAACTTTGCTGCAGATACTGGAAGATGCGTGCCAGGCATGGCAAGAGGACGGCACCGCCTTCCACGTTTTCGTCGATCCACGCTTGCGCGCGTATCACGCCTGAGCATGGCACCGCCGAAACGCCCGTTTTCGATTCTCGTCGCCATTCACACGCCGGAACTGCGCGTCCTGCTGCTGCATCGTCGCGCGCCGTCGTGCTTCTGGCAATCGGTCACCGGCAGCCTTGAGATCGGCGAAACTCCGCGCGATACGGCGGTGCGAGAAGTATTCGAAGAAACCGGCCTGGCGATTGCCGCCAACGATCTGCGCGACTGGAAGCTGCAAAATCGCTTCCTCATACCGCCAGCGTGGTCGGCGCGCTACGGCCCGGGCGTCACCTTCAATACCGAGAACGTATTCAGCCTGTGCATTCCGGAGGGCGCGCCCATCCGCCTGGCCACTGAAGAGCATGACGCGATGGGCTGGTTTGAGGTCGACGAAGCCGTCGCACGTTCATGGTCGTGGACCAATCGCGACATCCTTTACCTGCTGCGCGAGGCAAGCCGCGCATAGACACGCGGGCGCCAGATCGGGCAGCGGTAGCGTCTGCAACGGCGGATAACGGGTGCACCAACAGGGCGTCTCCTTCAGATCCATGCCACAGCTAAAAATCGCGCCGCAGCGCGCACAGCGCACCCGCTTGCCGATCATTCCACCACCTTCGGAAGTCATCATCAAACTACGCAAGACCTTGAAATCATTGATCGTGACCTTATCTCGAAAGCACGAGGTTGTCATTCATTAGTCAAAGAGGATTCTATGAGCAATATCACTCGTCGTGATCCGTTCGAGGATCTTTTCCGCGGCTTTTTCGTGCGCCCCGTCGACTTCGGCGGCAACACCGAGGCGCCGCAAATGCGTGTCGAAGTAAAGGAAAATCCGGAAAGCTACAGCGTCAATGCCGAGCTGCCGGGAATCGCCAAAGACGACATCCACGTGCATATCGATGGCCCGGTCGTTTCGATCAGCGCCGAGCGCAAGGAGAGCAAAGACGAAAAGGACGGCGAGCGCGTGCTGCGCACCGAACGCTACTACGGCAAAGTCTCACGCAGCTTCCAGCTCGGCCAGGACGTCGACGAAAGCCAGGCCAGCGCCAAATTTGTCGATGGGGTGCTTGCGTTGAATCTGCCGAAAAAGGCCGACGTGCAAGCCAAACGCCTGACAATCGACTGATCTTTTCTGCTCATGCCACTGAAAGCGACGCCCATTGCGGCGTCGTTTTTTTTCATGATCGATTGCCGGCGACTGATTTCAACGCACGCCATCATCCAGAGAAAAGTGCGACCCGCCCGACGACTCAATTTTTGGTTAGCATGGCGTGGATACTCACCCGCCCC
>CBDTZF010000404.1:0-2631 GCA_965364825.1 uncultured Rhodocyclaceae bacterium
TCGGTTCGGGTGCGCGCAAAGTGCCACTGGCTGAGCACCGCGCCATAGAGATCGGCGACCGGAATTTCCTGCATCTCCAGCGGGTCAGTTTGCGCAAAAAAAGCCCGCACGAAGGGCTCGATCAGTGTGGCCTGCGCTTTAGGCAATCCCGCCTTGATCTGCTCCATGACAGCGTCGAGCTGATCGTCCAGCATGCCGATATCCGGTATGTTCATCGTCCCCTCCTACGAGATATTATTGAAACATTCCGGCCTTCGGCGCCGCGCGGCGCATCTGGCATGTCCCACGGCCGTGCCGGAAACCTGTCACATACGATAGCCCAGCGCGCGACGATAAGAAAGCTGCGGCGTATTCGGCACCGAATTCAGCGAATGAAATCCCGATTGATCTCGCGGAACAAGTCCGTGCCGCCACGTTGCAGCCACTCGAAAGCGACCATCTCGCGCGAGACGATTTCAACGCCGTGCTGCCGCATGCGCGCAAACGCCAGATCGCGGTCGTGCGGATCTCGCGAGCCGGACGCTTCAGCAACCACGAAAACCGACTTGCCCGCCGCACTCAGATCGAGCACGGTTTGTTGCACGCACACGTGCGCCTCGGTGCCACAAACGATCACCTGCGCGCGCTCCGCGACGGCCGTTCCGGCAAAGCAGCCGTCGGCCTGGGCGGAAAAGCATTGCTTGTTAACAAACTGCGCCCGCTCCGTGGCGGCCTTGACGGTCTCCACGGTGCCGCCCAGCTTTTCGGGAAAATGCTCGGTGACCACCACTGGCACATCAACACGCTCGGCAAGCCGGGCGAGCCAGGCGCAATTTTCAGCGACCTTTTCAGTATCGTGAATTGCCGGCGCCAGGCGGCTCTGCACATCGACGATCAACAACACGGACTGTTCGCGTTTCATCAGCATCACGGGATTCCTCAGTGGGAGAGTTCGGGGCGGTCGCGGAACTGAGCGAGCGCTTCGGGGTTCGCGAGCGACTCCTCATTCCTCACCGGCCGGCCATGCACGACGTTGCGCACCGCCAGTTCGACGATCTTGCCACTGCGCGTGCGTGGAATGTCGGTGACCGCCACCACGCACGCGGGCACATGGCGCGGGGTGGTATTGCTGCGGATGGTCTTCTTGATGCGGTCGATCAACGCGGCGTCGAGTGTGACGCCATCACGCAGTTTGACGAACAGCACCACGCGTACATCGCGCTCCCAGTCCTGGCCGATGACCAGCGATTCAACCACCTCGTCGAGCTTCTCCACCTGCCGGTAGATTTCCGCGGTGCCGATGCGCACACCGCCCGGATTGAGTGTGGCGTCCGAGCGGCCGTGAATGATGATGCCGCCGTGCGCCGTGATCTCGCAGAAATCGCCGTGGCGCCACACGTTCTCGAAGCGCTCAAAATAGGCGGCGTGATACTTGCTGCCATCCTCATCGTTCCAGAATCGGATCGGCATGACCGGAAACGGGCGCGTGCACACCAGCTCGCCCTTTTCACCTTGCACCGGATAGCCGTCGTCGTTGAACACCTCGACTGCCATGCCGAGGCCCTTGCTCTGAATTTCCCCACGCCACACCGGCAACACCGGATTGCCGAGCACGAAGCAGGAGATGATGTCGGTGCCGCCGGAAATCGACGCCAGGCACAGGTCGGATTTGATCGCGTCGTAAACGTAGTCGAAGCTCTCGGGCACCAGCGGGCTGCCGGTCGACATCATCGCGCGTACCGAATCAAGCCGATGGGAGTCTTTCGGCCGGCGGCCGATCTTGGCCAGATGGTCGATGAATTTGGCCGAGGTGCCGAAGTGCGTCATGCGCTCGGCGTCGGCGAAGTCGAACAGGATGTCGCCACGGCCGACGAAGGGCGAGCCGTCGTACAGCAGCAAGGTGGCGCCTGCTGCCAGACCGCTGACCAGCCAGTTCCACATCATCCAGCCGCAGGTGGTGAAATAGAAAACGCGGTCGTTTTCGCGCACGTCGGTATGCAACCGGTGTTCCTTGATGTGCTGCAACAATGCCCCGCCGGCGCCATGCACAATGCACTTGGGCACGCCCGTGGTGCCGGAGGAATACATCACGTAGAGCGGATGGTCGAACGGTAGCTGCTCGAAGTCGATTTCCGTTTCATGCCGGAAGGGCTTGACGAACTCGTCCCAGGTGCGTGCGTGCACGATGCCCTCGGTGCGTGGATGCGCATCGACATAGGGCACCAGCACGACGCGCTTGAGCGAGGGCAGCGCTGCCGCAACTTCGATCACCTTGTCGCGGACATCCACCTGTTTGCCGTTGTAGTAATACCCGTCAACGGTGACCAGCACCTTCGGCTCGGTCTGGCCGAAGCGGTCGAGCACGCCCTGCACGCCGAAGTCGGGTGAGGCCGAAGTGAATATCGCCCCCAGGCTGTTCGCGGCGAGCATTGTGATGATGGTTTGCGGCAGATTGGGCATATACGCCGCAACGCGGTCGCCCTTCCCCACGCCAAGGTCGCGCAGTGCCGCGGCGAAATGCGCTACTTCGCGGTACAGCTCACCCCACGACAGGCGCTGTTTGACCTTGTCTTCGCCCCAGAACACCAGCGCATCGCCATCGTCACGGCGGCGCAGCAGATTCTGCGCAAAACTCAGCCGTGCATTCGGAAA
>CBDTZF010000405.1:0-2605 GCA_965364825.1 uncultured Rhodocyclaceae bacterium
CGAGCACATCGTTGGAGCCATTTCCCAGCACGATGCCGTTTGCCGGCACGCCCGTGGCCGCCGTCAGCGCGGTCTTGAGCGCAAAGCCGTTACCGTCCGGATAACGTGGTAAATCAACCATTGCGCGGCTGATCGCCTCTTTCGCCAGTGGGCTCATGCCGAGTGGATTCTCGTTCGACGCCAGTTTGACGATGCTGTCTTCGGCGATGCCGACTTCCCGTGCCAGTTCGGAGATGGGTTTACCGGGCTGATACGGCGAAATGGCGCGGATGTATTGTGGCGCCTGTTCTGCGATCCCCATGCGGTCACTCCTTGTGTGAGTGGTCAGCCCTGGAACGTACGCTGCACCTCAAAGCGCCGCCACAGGGTACGACCCGAGCACTTTGACAAAACTGGCGTATTCGTTGAGGGCATCGAGCGCGGCAGCGACTTCCGGATCGGCCTGGTGGCCTTCGAAATCGATGTAGAAAACGTATTCCCACAACCCTGAGCGCGCCGGACGCGACTGCAGCTTGGTCATGCTCACACCATGATCTCCGAGCGGCTGCAGCAACTTGTGCATGGCGCCCGAACGGTTGGGAGCCGAACACACCAGCGAGGTCTTGTCTTTGCCCGAGGGGCCGCAGTCGTGCTGACAGATGATGAGAAAACGCGTGGTGTTGTTCGGATCGTCCTCGACATTGGCGGCGAGGATATTGAGGCCGTACAACTCCGCCGCGGCCTCCCCGGCAATGGCCACCGATTCCGGATCCGCCGCCGCCAGACGCGCCGCCTCGGCGTTGCTTGCCACCGGAACCCGCGGCAAGGATGGCAAATTACGGTTGAGCCATTCCTGGCACTGCGCCAGGCTTTGCGCATGCGAGTACACGCGGTGGGCGGAACCAAAACCATCGGCCTTGGAGAGCAGGTGTTGATGAATGCGCAGCTTCACTTCGCCGCAGATTTTGAGCGGGTTGAGCAGTAGCAGATCAAGCGTGCGCCCGACGGCGCCTTCGGTGGAGTTCTCGACCGGCACGACGCCGTAATTGACCGTGCCGGCCTCGACCGAGCGGAAGACGTCATCGATCGCCACCATCGGAATCAGGTTCGGCGCGCTACCGAAGTGTTTGCGCGAGGCGCTTTCCGAAAAGGTCCCGGCCGGGCCGAGGTAGGCTACCTTGAGCGGCTGCTCGAGCGCCAGGCAGGCGGACATCAACTCACGAAAAACACGCTGGATGGCTGCAGATGGCAGGGGTCCGGGGTTCGCTTCGCCAAGCCGCCGCAGCACTTGCGCTTCACGCTCGGGTCGATAGACATTGCCCTGCTTGATCTCGCCGATGCGCTGGGCGAGCTGCGCGCGACGCGAGAAGCTGGAGACCAGTTCGTCGTCGATCGCGTCAATCTCGTTGCGCAGTTTGAGCAGTTCGAGCAGTTCGTCTTCGTCGCTCATCGCCTCTTACCCATTGCGTTTTGCAAAATCCTGCATGAAATCAATCAATGCTTCTACGCCATCGAGCGGCATCGCATTGTAGATCGACGCCCGCATGCCACCGACCGATTTATGGCCCTTGAGTTGAACCAGGCCGGCGGCCGCGCCCTCCTTGAGGAAAGCCGATTCGAGCGATGTATCGCGCAGAAAAAACGGCACATTCATGCGCGAGCGGCAGCCCACGTCGACACGGTTCTCGTAAAACGCGTTGGCATCGATGAAACCGTACAACAGTTCGGCCTTTTGCCGGTTGCGCGCTTCGATTGCGGGCACGCCACTTTGTGCGCGCAGCCACTGGAAAACCAGCCCCGCGATATAGATCGCATAAGTCGGCGGCGTATTGAACATCGATCCGGCGTCGGCGACGAGGCGATAATCGAACGCCGAGGGACACAGCGGGTGCGCGCGGCCGAGCAGATCGTCGCGCACGATCACCAGTGTGACACCGGCAATGCCGATGTTTTTCTGCGCACCGCCAAAAATCAGGCCGTAGCGCGACACGTCGATCTGGCGCGACAGGAGATGCGAGGACATGTCCGCCACCAGCGGCACGTTCTCCCTGCCAAGCGCGGCCATGTCGGGATCGAACGCGTATTCAACACCGTCGATCGTCTCGTTGGTACACACGAAAAGATAAGCCGGGTCCTCCGACAACTGCCAGTCGCGCATCGGCGGGACGGTCGTAAAGCCCGAGCCTTCCGACGATGCCGCGATGTTCACGTTGCCGTATTTGCGCGCCTCTTTTTGCGACTTGTTGGACCACGATCCGGTCACCACATAGTCGGCGCCATTCTTGCTACCGAGCAGATTGAGCGGAATGATCGCGTTCTCGGCAATCGCCCCACCTTGCATGAACAAGACGTGATAGTTCGACGGAATCGCCAGCAAGTCGCGCACATCGGCTTCGGCCTGATCGTATATCGACTGAAACGCCGGGCTGCGATGGCTCATCTCCATCACACTCACCCCGGTGCCGTGCCAGTCGAGCATTTCCTCCGCCGCGCGCCGCAACACCGAGGCCGGCAATGCCGCCGGCCCGGCGCTGAAATTGAACACCCGTGACATCAGGCGTCGTCCTCGGGCGCCTCATCGTCGCGCTCACCATCGTCATCTTCGGTGGGATCGCTGGCGTCGGCG
>CBDTZF010000406.1:0-2590 GCA_965364825.1 uncultured Rhodocyclaceae bacterium
CGGCATGGACCCGGAATACACCGTGATCGGCCGCGTCGCCCGCCGCATCTGGGCGGTGGCGATGAAGAACAAGTACGGCGCCAACGAGCGCAGCCAGAAGCTCAAGTATCACGTTCAGACCTCGGGCCGCTCGCTGCACGCGCAGGAGATGGATTTCAACGACATCCGCACCACGCTGCAGGCGCTGATCGCGATCTACGACAACTGCAACTCGCTGCACACCAACGCCTATGACGAAGCGATCACCACGCCGACCGAGGAATCGGTACGCCGCGCGATGGCGATCCAGTTGGTGATCAACCGCGAGTGGGGCCTGGCGAAGAACGAGAACCCCAACCAGGGCAGCTTCATCATCGACGAACTCACCGATCTGGTCGAAGAAGCCGTGCTGCGCGAATTCGAAGCCATCTCCGAACGCGGCGGCGTGCTCGGCGCCATGGAAACCGGTTACCAGCGCGGCAAGATCCAGGAAGAGTCGCTCTACTACGAGCACAAGAAGCACGACGGCTCCTACCCGATCATCGGTGTTAACACCTTCCTCAATCCGAAGGGGAATGAGCAACAGGAAATTGAACTGGCGCGTTCGACCGAAGAGGAAAAACAGGGCCAGCTCAAGCGCCTCGAAATCTTCCAAAAGCGCAACAAGCCGCAAGCCGCCAAACAGCTCGAACGCCTGCGCCAAACGGTGATCGAGCATGGCAATGTGTTCGACGTGCTGGTGGATGCAGTACGCGTCTGCTCGCTCGGCCAGATCACCACCACGCTGTATGAAGTGGGCGGACAGTACCGGCGCAGCATGTAAGCGCGCCTGCCGGCCCATCTGAGTCTTTAACCCTCCGGCCCGCCTTGCGCGGGCCGATTTTTTCGACAGCCGGCTTATCACCGTTTTTCCACACCACGGTGCAATACGGCCGACGCCTATTGCACCCCGCGGCGCTTGAATCGACTCCCGACCGGCGTAATCGCCCCCTTGGCGGGGCGTGTGACCGGCAGTTGCGCGCGGCCAGGTTGTCGCGGTCAGGGTGTCGTGATTTCTCTCACTTCAACGCTCGATCCGGCCATCGCCACGCCGGGGCTCTCACGCGCGATTGCCACCGCCGCTTCCATGCTCTCGGCGGCGACGATCATGTAGCCGCCGATCGCTTGAATGAGTGTTTAGAGGCGCTGGCCTACGACGCTTGTGTGGTACGTGTCGATCTCAAAGCTCACCTCGCGGAGCTTCCTATCCAGCGTAGCGTACGCCTCTTGGGTTGCCTGTAGGCCGCCAGGTGAATTGTTGAACAACTCGGCGAGCTTTTCTTGGTGCTCCATCATTGCCAGATAGTGGGTGCGCAGCGCGAGAAGTGCGTTGAGACGGCCCAAGTCGTTGGCCTTCTCGGCTTCGTGAGCCGCTTGCCGCGCGTACAGCACTGCTGCCACAGAAAATATGAGTGCTAGCACCGCCATTGCAGATTCCCAAGTCACGATGAGCGCCCTTGAGCACCTAACACCTCTTTGGCTTCCGCGAAAGGTCCGTCCGTTGCGCCTTCCGAGGTGACGATTGTTCCGCCGCGCTTCAGTGGTCCGCCCATGTCGACGATGGCGTCCTGGTACTTCTCGCGCCAAGCGTTGAACTTCGCCATCATCTCCTCCATTTGAGCGGCCGATGGGGGCTGGCCTTTCCGGGCTTGTCCCGGCGGGCTTCGGTGTATACACAGATACTTCTGCTTGGACATGTTGTGCTCCCTGGGTTGGCGATGGCGAACGGCAGCCTTGTATTGGCGACGTTCCGCGGCAGGGCGAATCGACAGTTTGGAAAAAAATGGCGAACACGCGACCGATCGCCCATCGTGCGCATTTACCGCATCGAATGCAGACCGAACATGTTGCCTTCGGTATCCACCGCCAGCGTGATGAAACCGAATTCGCCGATAGACGACTTCGGCCGCTCGATGCGCCCGCCGCATGGCTTGACGCGCGCCTCTTCTACCGCGCAGTCGTCGCAAATGAAGTACACCAGGGTGCTGTTTGCGCCCGTGGGGAAGCCGGGCATCTTGACCAAGGCCCCCGATGCACCTGGCGCTTTGTCGTTCATCGGAAAGGCCCACATCTCGATGTTGGGTGTGTTCAGTTTTTCGAGGCTGCGCGAGAGCACGCCTTCATAGAATTTTCTGGCGCGCTCCATGTCATCCACATAGATTTCGAACCAGCCGACCGGATTGCCTGTCATCTTGAGTCTCCTTTTCTCGGGTTGGAACTTCTCCGCGTGTTGCGTCGCCACGCCGTGCGCCGCGCGTGGTTAACGTACACCGCCTGCGTGAAGCGCGAAAGCGTTCGCGCTTCGATCTCGGCCTGGTTGCTTTGGGGCCGTCATGTCGTCGACGCGCGGGCCAGCGAGATTTCGACGTCGACTTCGAGATCGACATTTAGAAGGGATTGCCGCATCGGGTCGCTGCGGCCGCAGCGCCTGCGCGCAGTTCGCGTCGACCCGCATGCATGACCAGCCGCGCAGGCGGCCGCTTTTCGTTGTCAGCGCTGGCGCGTTGCGTCGGTGACGCGATCGTCCGCGCGGGTGTGCTCGCACGGCGTATCGCGCAGATAGCCGCTACGC
>CBDTZF010000407.1:0-2580 GCA_965364825.1 uncultured Rhodocyclaceae bacterium
ATCGCCCCCGGCAGCGAGCCGATGCCACCGAGCACCGCGGCGGTAAAGGCCTTGATGCCGACCAGAAAGCCGATAAAGAAATCCACCACGCCGTAATACACCGTCACCATCACACCGGCGACGGCCGCCAGCGAGGCGCCGAGCATGAACGTATAGGAAATCGTGCGATCGACGTTGATGCCGAGCAACGCAGCCATGGTGCGGTCCTGCTCGCAGGACCGCTGCTGGCGCCCGAACGGGGTTTTGGTGATGAGCCAGGTAAAGGCCACCATCAACACGACCGTGACGACGATGATAAGCAACTGACTCCAGCCGATCTGCACGGTAAAGGCGGGTGTCGCCCACACCTCGACGCCGCCTGGAATGACGGGCGGGATTGGCTTGACACGCGCGCCCTGGGTGAGTTGTACCGCGTTTTGCAGAAAGATCGACATGCCGATCGCGGAGATCAGCGGCGCCAGCCGGGTGGAACCCCGCAGCGGGCGGTAGGCCAGACGCTCAACCGCCCAGCCGTACCCCGACGTGAAGAAAATGGTCACCATGAGCACGAAGGTCAGCGACAACGGAAGAGAGCTGATATCGGCCGCGGCCAGCAGGGTGAATGAGGTGATGGCGATGAACGCGCTCACCATGAAAATGTCGCCGTGGGCGAAGTTGATCATGCCGATGATGCCGTACACCATCGTGTAACCAATCGCGATCAGGCCATACATGGAACCGAGCGTCAGCCCGTTGATGAGTTGCTGCAAAGCGTAGGCCAC
The DNA here is from genome assembly GCA_965364825.1 of uncultured Rhodocyclaceae bacterium. Classification (GTDB taxonomy): domain Bacteria; phylum Pseudomonadota; class Gammaproteobacteria; order Burkholderiales; family Rhodocyclaceae; genus Nitrogeniibacter. The sequence goes on from CBDTZF010000407.1 coordinate 762, forward strand.
GGTGTCTCCCCCGGCGGCGCTGCACTACGGCCTGTTGAGCCGTGCGCAGTTTGTGTTTTTTTTCGGCCTCGTTCATCGCGCTGCCGCTTGTCCCGCGGCAGATCTGTCGGACGATTGAGAGTCCGTTGCCGGCAGAAAAGACCGGCACCACCTCCGTCCGGCATGCACCGGGCGGAGGAGGGTGCTACTTACTCGGCGTAGTCGTAATCGCCGCCTTTCCATCGATAGACAACGAAGCCCGGTGCCTTCTGATCGCCTTTTTCATCGAACGACAAATCGCCGATGACGGTCTTGAAGGTGCCGGCACGCATCGCCTTTTCCAGGTCGGCGTACTTCACGCTCTTGGCTTGGGTGGCGACCTGCTCAAACAGTTGCATCGCGGCGTAGGCGTACATCACGTAGCCTTCCGGCTCGATCTTGGCGTCGCGGAATTCCTGCACCACGGACGCCGCGTCGGGGTTCTTTCGCGGATCGGGAGAGAAGGTGAACATGACGTTGTCGGAGGCGTCACCGGCGGCAGTGACGAGTTCCGAATTGGTCATCGTGTCGCCGCCCATGATCGTCAGTTTCAAGCCGGCTTGCTGCGCCTGCCGCAGGATGAGCGCGACTTCCGTGTGATAGCCGCCGTAGGCCAGCACTTCGACGCCGGCAGCTTTCAGCTTGGTGACGATACCCGAGTAGTCTTTTTCACCGGCGGTGATCGACTCGCGCAGCTCGGGCTTCATCCCCTTGGCCTCCATTGCCTTGGCGATCTCGTCCGCCAGACCTTTGCCATAGGCGCTCTTGTCATCGAGCACTGCAACCTTCTTGCCGGCGAAATGCTCGGCGATATAGTTGCCGGCCACCAGACCTTGCTGGTCGTCACGACCCATGATGCGGAAGACGTTATTCAGCCCGCGCTCGGTCACCTGCGGATTGGTCGACACCGTCGCCATGAGGATGTCCGACTCGTTGTACACCTCCGAAGCGGGAATCGTCGAGCTCGAGCACCAGTGTCCGTGCATGAAAACGATTTCCTTGTTGACCATGGTGTTGGCGACCGAAACCGCCTGCTTCGGATCGCAGGCGTCGTCGCCGACTTCCAGTGTGAGCTTTTCGCCCAGCACACCGCCGCGTTTATTGATATCCGCAACCGCCATCTCCGCGCCCTTGCGAATCTGGTCGCCGGCGGATGCGTACTGGCCGGTCATCGGACCGGCAATAGCCACCGGTATGTCGGCCAGTACGGGTGTGGCCAGCGCGCCGAGCGCGAGGCAGGCGGTGGCAAGCATTGTTTTTTTCATTCGATGTCTCCTGTGGTGCGGTTGATGTGTCGCGACTTGCCAAGTCAGTCTAACCATTTCGTAGTAGGCGGATATTAGTGTTAACAACAATACGGCCGACCGCCGCACGATTCTTTACATTGAACTTCGGAGCATCGATAGCGAAAAATTACCTCGCTTTTCTATCCCGGCCGATGACACCCTGAGTCCTCTGACGCACATCTAAACGGCACCCGTTGTTTCCTCGCGGAAAAAAAGTAACCGCGAACGCGCCAGTTCCGCCGGTCGCTGTTTAGCCGACGTGCCCGGGTGCCGGTCATCGGCAATGAAAGAAGGCAGGAGACCAGTATGCATCTGGCTGTTTCCGCAATCAGTTCAACCACGCGGGCAGCGATTGAGGCGGTGCTCGCGACCTATTTTTGGCTCGACGCATTGGCCGACAGCGAACACCGTATCGACCACGCAACCCACGCGAAGGCCGTCGAATTGCTCCATCGCATCGAAGACACCATTTCGGCGCCGTCGCCACACTGCGAGCGCATCGACCTGTCGGCATC
>CBDTZF010000408.1:0-2579 GCA_965364825.1 uncultured Rhodocyclaceae bacterium
TCCTCACCCCCGGCCCCACTCCCGGTGGGAGAGGAGAGACCGCCCTTGGCCGAGGAATACCGCCGTCGCTCGTCGCGAAAGCCAATCTCCCACCGGGAGAGGGGTTGGGGTGAGGGAAGCCTGAGCGAATCAAAGACGACCACTGTGCTCAGGCATTTACGCTATTGCCCTGATGACCTGCGTGAGCTGCGTGCGGCTTTCGGGCTACAGTAACGCCCCATGGGACGCCGAATCGCCATCGTCGAAGACGAAACCGCCATCCGCGAGAACTACGCCGATGCCTTCACCCGCCAGGGCTACGAGGTGTCGGGCTATGCCGACCGCCCGCGCGCGCTGGAGGCCTTCCGCAATCGGTTGCCGGATCTGGCGATCATCGATATCGGTCTGGGTGACGAGCCCGAAGGCGGCTTTACGCTGTGTGCCGAACTACGCGCGCTGTCACCACGTGTGCCGATCATCTTTCTCAGCGCGCGCGACAGCGACTTCGACGTGGTGTCGGGCCTGCGCCTCGGCGCCGACGATTATCTGACCAAGGACATCAGCCTGCCGCATCTGCTGGCGCGCGTCGCGGCGCTGTTCCGGCGGGTGGATGTGCTGGGGGATGCGAGTACGCAGGCGGCACCGATCGAGCGCGGCGCGCTGCTGCTCGACGCCAACCGCTTGACGGCAAGCTGGCGCGGCCAGCCGGTGGAACTGACGCTGACCGAATTCTGGATGGTGCATACGCTGGCGCGCCACCCCGGCCATGTCAAAAGCCGCGACCAGCTCATGACCGACGCCAAGCTGGTGGTGGACGACGGCACCATCACCTCGCACGTCAAGCGCATTCGCAAGAAATTTGCCGCTCTCGACGCCGGCTTCGACCGCATCGAGAGCGTGTACGGCGCCGGCTATCGCTGGAAGGCGTGAGCGGCGGGGTCAGCCCTTCATCAGCAGCCATGCCGCAACCGCCGCGGCAACCACGATGAGCACGACGAGCACGGTGTGGTTGGTGCTCGCTTCCTCGGCTTCGGGCTCGGGCGCTTTGGGCGCGGCGGGCGGGGCGGCGTCGAGTTCGGCCAGCACAGTGTCCTGCTCATGCACCGGCGAGGCGGCGTCTCGCTTGTCGACCTTTGTGTCGGGCGCTTTCGCCGTGGCGGTGGCCGATTTGGCGGCGGCGTTGAGCGCGTCGGCCGCTGCTTCGGGGGTTGTCTTTTTCGGCGTCGCTTTGGACGTCGTGTCGGAGCTTGTTTTGGCCGCCGCTTTCGGTGATGGGTCGTTCGCGGCGCGCAGCGCGTCAATCGCGGGGTCGTCGGCGAGCGCGTCTTCGTAGTCCTTGAGCGCGTCGGGGTTGACCACGGTGGCCATCATGGCGTCGCCTTTTGCTGCCGCGCCGGCGGCCTTGCCCGCGGCGTCCAGCGCGGGTCCGGCTGCGGGGCGTATGGGTTTGGCGAGTGGCGATTCGCGCAGCCCTTCGTGTAGTGCCGCGTCTTCATCGAGCGCCGAACTGCTGTTAAAGCTGTCCTCCGGGTCGTAGGCCGGCGCCGGGCTGAACTGGGTTTGCAAGAGGCTGGCTTCGGCGGCGGCGCGTTTCGCTTCCTTCGAGTCCGCGGTGGCCTTGCCCGGCCCGGTTTCTGCTTTTGGCGTTTGCGCTGGCGCTGGCGTCGGCTCGGGTTTCGGCGCCGCGCTGCTTGTGGATTCGGCGGCGGGCAAAGGCGGTTCGACGCGCGCGTTCATGCCCAGCAGGCTCAAGGTCTTGGCGTAGTGGCGGGCCTTCTCTTCGTCGAGCCCGCGTTTCATCGTCACTTCACGGCCCGCGAACAGCCGGTCGCGTTGCGCGTCACTGAATTTGAGACGCTGTGCAGCGGTGCGCTTGACGACGTCACGCTCGTGACCGGCGATCACGCTGCCATCGAAAATGATGCTGTAGCCGGCCGATGCCGGTGGTTCAGTGAGGTCGAACGGGCTGCTCGATACGGTGCGCATTCCAAGCTCGTTCAGCGCCTTCACGTAAGCGCGCGCCTTGGCCTCGTCGAGCCCCTTCTTGAGAGTGACGGGCTTGCCGCAGAAAACCTTGTCGACCTGCGGGCCCTTTAGCCCGAATCGTGCCGCGAAACGCGCCATGACCTCCGCGCGCTCGAAACCGTCGAGCAAATCGCCGGTAAAGGTGATGGCGTGTGTCGTCGTCATGGGCAGTGCCTCCCGAATGCTGAGTGTCTTTGTCGTGGCCTGTTTTTTACCATGACTGAGACCGATTTCGTTGATAAATTGGCCAAAACAAGTGTCGCCACGCGGTGTCGTGACCGCTGCGTAAGCCTGATTGTAGAAACATGAAGGCTGATTCGGGCAGAAAAATGGCTTTGCGGGCGGAGCCCGTTTGCCCCATGACCGCGGTGCTATAGTCGGCGCCAGATCAATCCCTGCTTCAATTATCCAATGATTTTGCCGCGTCTGTCGCTGCGCTCCAAGCTGGCCTTCATCGCCTTGCCACTGCTCGCGCTGCCCTGGGCGGGCTATTGGCATGTGCAGGAGATGGAACGCTTTCTCATGGACGGCCAGCGTCAGGCGATGGTGGCCACCGCGCGCGCGGTGGCCACGGC
>CBDTZF010000409.1:0-2551 GCA_965364825.1 uncultured Rhodocyclaceae bacterium
CCCCTACGGCGTGGCTCGCTGGCGCGACGGATCGAGCCGGCCCGCCACCATCTTGTATTCGTACACCCGGCATTCCAGTGCCCCGTTGAACAAGGGCGTGCGCTTTGACGCGCGCAAGCCGATGCGTTTGGGTAGCTCGGTGTCGCCGCTCAGAAAATAGCAACGCCAACCCGCCCAGCGCGCCTTGAGGGCATCGCCCAGTTGCGGGTAGAAAGCGTACAGGGCTTCGGTCTCGCCGATGCGCACGCCGTAGGGCGGGTTGGCGACCATCACGCCCGCTTCGGCGGGCGGCAGGCGCGTGACCACATCCGCCTGTTCCAGCGTGACCTCATCCGCCAGTCCGGCCGCTTCGAGATTGATGCGCGCACGCTTGATCTGCGAGAGATCGCTATCAGAACCGAAAATGGGCAGACGCGCGGCGCGATGGCGGCGCCCTTCGGCGTCACGGCGCAGACGTCGCCAGTGCGACGTGTCGCAGGTCTTCAAGCGCTCGAAACCAAAATCGCGTCCGAGGCCAGGCGCAATATCGAGCGCAATCTGCGCCGCTTCGAGCAGGAAGGTGCCGCTGCCGCACATCGGATCGAGCAGCGCCTCTGTCGGCTGCCAGCCGGTCATGCGCAGAATGCCGGCGGCGAGGTTCTCCTTGAGCGGCGCCTCCACCGCAGCGTGCTTGAAACCGCGTTTGTAGAGCGGTTCGCCGGAGGTATCGAGATACAGCGTTACCGTATCGGCGCTCAGAAAGGCATGAACACGTACATCGGGGTGCGCCGTATCCACGCTCGGGCGATGGCCGATCACGGTGCGGAAGTGATCGCACACCGCATCCTTGACGCGCAGCGTGACGAACTCCAGCGAACGCAATGGCGAGCGGCGCGCCGTCACGTAGACGCGAATGGTGCAATCGACATCGAACCATTTCGCCCAGGTGGCGCCGTAGGCCAGACGGTAGATGTCCTCCTCGTTGCGATAGCGTCCGTGCGCCACCTGCCACAGCACGCGTGTCGCCAGCCGGCTCTCCAGATTGGCGGCCCAGGCAAGCGCCCAGTCACCGGCGAAGGCAACTCCGCCGGGCACCTGGCGCACATCCGAGCCGCCCAGCGCGCTCAGTTCGTCCGCCAGGCCAGGTTCGAGGCCCCGCGGGCATGGCGCGAAAAAACGTTCACTCATCGAGGGGACTCAGAAGGGTCGAATGGATCAGAAGGGTTTGAGGATGACCAGCAGCACAACCGCCACCAGCACCAGTACGGGCAATTCGTTGAAGAAGCGAAACCACACATGGCCGCGCGCAATCGTATCGGCTTCGAAGCGCCGCAGCAGCGCGCCGCAGTACAGGTGATATGCAATCAGCACGACCACCAGCGTGTTTTTGGCATGCAGCCAGCCGCCGCCGAAACCATAGCCTAACCACAGCCACAGGCCCAGCGCCACCGCCAGCACGCCCAGCGGTGTCATGAAGCGATACAGCTTGCGCGCCATCAGCAACAAGCGATCGCGCTCGGCGCCGCTGCCTTCAGGCACCATTGCGAGATTGACGAAGATGCGCGGCAGATAGAACAGACCGGCGAACCAGCTCACCACGAAAACGATGTGAAACGACTTCAGGACAAGCATTTGGAGCGGAAACCTCGGGTTGAGTGCGTCGGGCAGGTTGAACGCGTCAGACGGCGGGCGGCGGGACCGGTACGGCAGCCAGTCCGGCAAAGATGTCGGGATAGCGCAGTGCCGTGCGCAGCTCGGTCTTGATGCGGGCATTATCGAGCCGCCGCGATTCGGCCATGAAGGAGAGCATCATCGGCGACACCCGCTCGGCCATTTGCGCGCGGCTCACCCGCGCCGGCCGCGGGCGGCCGAAATGGTCAGCCACCGCGTCAAAATACGCCGCCATGCTCAAGTGGGTATTGTCACACGCATTCCACACCCGCCCCGCACCACCGCGAAACAGCGCAACCGCAGCCAGATGGGCCAGGTCCTCAGCATGGATGTGATTGGTGAATACGTCGTCTTCCGCACGCAACACCGGATCGCCCCGCTCCAGCCGCGCCAGCGGCAGACGGTCGGCGGCATAAATACCCGGCGCGCGCAGAATGCCGATGCTCACGCCACAGCGCCGGCCAAACGCGCGCAACCGCCGTTCGGCATCGACGCGCCGCTGGGCGCGCTCCGAAGCCGGCCGGACGGGCCGCGTTTCGCTCACGTGCTCGCCGTTGCAGTCACCGTAGACGCCGGTAGTACTGATATAGACCAGCCGGCGCGGCCTCCGGTGCCGGCGCGCCAGCGCTGCCACCAAGCGACGCGTGCGCGGATCGGTCAGCCCGGCACGGGGCGGCGGCGCGGCATACAGAATGTAGTCCGCCACACCGGCCAGACGTTCCAGCGTACGCGGTGCATCCAGATCGGCTACCACCGGCCGGGCGCCCAATGCGCGCAACTCAGCGCGCCGGGTCTCGTCGCGTATCATGGCAATCACACGCAAACGGCGACTCAGCCACGGGATGGCCCGCCGGGCAACATCGCCGCAACCTACGATCAGTACGGTTTTCATACAGTTATT
>CBDTZF010000410.1:0-2549 GCA_965364825.1 uncultured Rhodocyclaceae bacterium
TATTCGCCCCTACAGCATGCCGGCGGTGGGCGCGTAGGGGCGAAAAATATTTCGCCCCCGTGGTCGGGACGATGCCTCTTTCACCCCGAGATCATTCGAGCACCTCGATCGCCATGCCGACCTCGAGCGTGGCGGGCGAATGGTTATTCGCCCCTACCCACGCCCACCGGCCATGGCCGGTGGGCGTCAAAACTGCACTCCGCGCCCGGCCGGGCCGAGTGGCCATTCGATTTCACCGTGCCGGTCGAAGGGCACGCTGCCGAGCAGACCGCCGGTGATGAGTTTGCCGCGGATGCGATATTCGATGCCCTGTTGGGCCTGCGAGAGCCGGCGCAACTGATGCAGCAAGCCGGTGAGCGAACTCACCGCCTGCACGTCGACGATCGCCTCGCCCAGCCGCGGAATCGTCACCGACTCGTTGCTCACCCCGCTGGCGAAGTCGGTGCCATTGAGCTCGAGCGTGAAGCTGAGTCCTTCGACCGGGATATCGACTTCGTTGGGATTGAGCACCCGCAGGCTGAGGCCGAAGCGCTGCTCGAACAGGCCGACGTCGATCAGGCGCAGGTCGGCAAGCGACACTTCCGGCGGGGTGAGCGATCCGGGCAAGGTGGCGCATCCACTTAGCGCGAGCGCGCCGAGCAACGCTACAACGCGGCGACGTTGCGCGTTCATGACGGCACTCCCGGCGCCTGCGCGCTCATCGCTTCAAGCACGGTGAGCAAGGCGGCCGTATCCTGGCGCCCGCCGCCGCGCGCCATCAGCGCATTGAGTTGCTGCCACACCGCCGCGGACACCGGCAGCGGCGCGCCGAGCTGATGCGCTTCGGCCATGAAACTGGCGAAATCCTTGTGATGCAGCCGCGCATCGACACCCTTTTCAAAGTTGCGAGTGACCATACGCTCGCCCATCACCTCAAGCGAACGTGAAGCTGCTGAACCGCCCATCAGCGCGGTACGCAGACCCTCCAGCGCTACGCCGTTGGCCTGCGCCAGACGCATCGCCTCGGCGCAGGCCTGGATCGCCGACACCATGATCATCTGATTGCACGCCTTGGCGACCTGGCCGGCCCCCGCCTCGCCGATGTAAACAATGCTGCGCCCGACCGCGCCGAGCAGCGGCCGCATGCGTTCGAGCGTCTCTTCCGCGCCGCCGACCATGATCGCCAACGTACCGTCGCGCGCCCCGATCGGCCCGCCCGACACCGGCGCGTCGAGCCAGCTGACGCCGTTCTCGGCATAGCGCGCCGCCAGCTTGCGCGCCGTCGCTGGCGCGATGGTGCTCATGTCAATATGCACGTCGCCGGCGATAAAGCCGGCCAGCAAACCGTCCGGGCGCAGCACCAGGTCTTCCACATCGGCGCTGCCGGTCACCATGGTGATCACCACGTCGCAGCGCCCGGCCAGCGCCGCCGGTGTATCGCACCACTGCGCGCCATGGTCCAGCACGTCTTTGGCGGACGCCTTGCGCCGTGCCCACACCGCTACTTCATGCCCCGCCTTGAGCACATGGCCGACCATCGAGCGCCCCATGTCGCCCAGTCCGATAAATCCGATTTTCATGCCGCATCTCCCTGCGTCGCTTCCCTGTCCGCCCCTGACATCGTCTCGAACAGCTTGAGCATCGCCACCGAATCCGCCTCGCCCAGACCGCTGCCGCACAGCGCATTGAACAGTTGCGCCGCCACCGCAGCGGCGGGCAGCGCCAGACCGAGGCGATGCGCTTCTTCCATCACGATGCGCATGTCTTTCTGGTGCATCCAGGCCTTGAAACCGGGTTCGAAATCGCGCTCGACCATGCGCCGACCGTGGTTGTCCAGAATGCGGCTGTTGGCAAAACCGCCGAGCAAGGCTTCGCGCACGCGCGCCGGATCGACCTCGTTCATCTGCGCGAAGTTGAACGCCTCCGCCACTGAGGCTACGCTCACGCCGGTAATGATCTGGTTGCACGCCTTGGCCACCTGACCGGCGCCCGAGGCCCCGAGATGGGTGATCGTCCCGCCCATCGCCTCGAATCCCGGCCGCGCCGTTTCAAACGCCGCCGCCTCGCCGCCAACCATGATGGTCAGCGTGCCTTCAATGGCGCCGCGCTCGCCGCCCGACACCGGCGCATCGAGCATCGGCACACCACGCGCCGCCAGTTGCTCGGCGATCTCGCGCGCCGCGGTCGGTGCGATCGTGCTCATGTCGGCAAACACCAGGCCGTCATGCGCCCCTTCAGCCACGCCCCCCTCGCCCAGTGCCACCTGCGCCACATCCGCCGCGTCGGACACACAGCAGAACACCACGTCCGAAGCCGCCGCCACCGCCGCCACGCTGTCATGCGCGCGCGCGCCCGCCGCCACCAACGGCGCCAGCACCTCTTCGCGCCGCGCCCACACATTCACCTCAAACCCCGCCTTGTGCAGATTGAAGGCCATCGGCCGCCCCATCAGCCCCACTCCGATAAATCCTGCTCTCATGCGTCTCACTCCTTTCACGCGCGGCGCACGCGCCGGCGCCGTTTGAATCGGCTCGTCATCGATTCTACCCGCTCACGGCGAGCCGCCACCG
>CBDTZF010000411.1:0-2539 GCA_965364825.1 uncultured Rhodocyclaceae bacterium
GCCGAGGTGTTGGGCACCTTGCTGGTGTCGGCCGCGGTGGCGCGCACCTGGTCGAGGCCGATGCCCAGCTCGGCGGCGACTACCTGCGCCACCTTGGTGTTCAGGCCCTGGCCCATTTCGGTGCCGCCGTGACTGACCAGCACCGAGCCGTCGATATACACATGCACCAGCGCGCCGGCCTGGTTGTAGTGCACCACGTTGAAGGAAATGCCGAACTTGACCGGGGTGATCGCAATGCCTTTTCTGAGCACAGGGCTGGTGGCATTGAAGGCGCGCATGGCCTCGCGGCGCTTTCGGTAGTCGCTGGTCTGTTCCAGCTCGCCGACCAGCTCATGGATGACGTTGTCTTCAACCTTCTGGCCGTAGGGCGTGGTGTCGCGCTCGCCCTTGCCGTAGAAGTTGATCTTGCGCACATCGAGCGGATCTTTGCCCAGTTCGCGCGCGATGTTGTCGATGAGGTATTCGATCGCGATCGCGCCCTGCGGTCCGCCGAAGCCACGGAAGGCGGTGTTCGACTGGGTATTGGTCTTGCCGCAGAAGGCGTGGATGTCGACATCGCTGAGATAGTAAGCATTGTCGAAGTGGCACACCGCGCGGGTGGCGACCGGTGCCGACAGATCGGCCGAGAAGCCGGCGCGCGAGACCATGTCAATGCGTGCGGCGTCGATGCGGCCGTCGTCATCGAAGCCGACTTCGTACTCATAGTAAAAGCAGTGGCGCTTGCCGGTGATCATCATGTCGTCGTCGCGGTCGAGGCGCATCTTGACCGGCCGGCGCAACAGTTGGGCACCGAGCGCAGCGACACAGCAAAACAGCGCCGACTGCGATTCCTTGCCGCCGAAGCCGCCGCCCATGCGGCGCATCTCGACCACGACTTGGTGCGAGCGCAGGGTGAGCAGTTCGCACACCACTTTCTGCATTTCGCTGGGATGCTGGGTCGAGCACCACACGTGCAGTGCGTCGCCTTCCTTGGGCGCGACATAGCTGATCTGGCCTTCCAGATAAAACTGTTCCTGACCGCCGACGTAAAACGTGCCGCGTTGCTTGCGCGCGGCGCCGGCCAGCTTGCCTGCGGCATCGCCACGCGCCAAATGAATCGGCGGCAACACGTAGCTTTGCTGGCGGTGCGCTTCCTGCGGCGTGAGCACGGCGGGCAGCGGGTCGTAATCGACCTTGGCCTTGCGCGCGGCGCGGCGAGCCTGGTCGTAGGTTTCGGCATAGACCGCGAACATCGGCTGGCCGACGTATTGCACGAGGCCATCGGCAAGCACCGGGTCGTCATGCACGATCGGGCCGCAGTCGTTGTGGCCGGGAATGTCCTCTGCGGTGAACACGGCCACCACGCCGGGCGATTCACGCACTGCGGTGAGGTCCAGCGTGCGGATTCTTGCGTGTGCCTGTTCGCTCAGGCCGAGCGCGGCGTGCAGCGTGCCGGCAATCTCGGGGATGTCATCCACGTAGGTGGCTTCGCCCATCACATGCAGGCGGGCCGATTCGTGGGGATGCGGCGCAAGGGCCGAAGCTTTGTTGGGCGCGTTCATACAGCCTCCTGCTCTTTGGCGAATACGGTGGTCTGGCTGACCGGCAGCGGGTCGGCGGGGCGGGTTTCGAGATAGAAGCGGTACACCAGATTGGCGGCGGTGCGCGCGCGGTAGTCAGCGCTGGCGCGCATGTCGCTGAGCGGTGAATAGTCCTGGCCGATGGCCACCATCGCGGCGCGGGCGGTGGCTTCATGCCAGCGCTGGCCGGTCAGTGCCGCTTCGCAGGCGGCGGCGCGTTTGGGCGTTGCCGCCACGCCACCGAAGGCGACGCGCGCTTCACGGATCGTGTCGCCATCGAGGCGGATCGCAAAAGCCGCACAGACCGCCGAGATGTCGGAGTCATAACGCTTCGACAGCTTGTAGGTGGCAAAGCGTTGATCGTCGTGCGGGAGCGGGACTTCGACCGCGGTGACCAACTCGTCGGGTCGCATCGATTTCTTCATGTAATCGAGGTAGAGGTCTTCCAGCGGCATGCTGCGCGTGCCTTCGATGCTGGCGAGTTCAACGCGCGCGCCGAGTGCAATCAACCAGGGCATCGAATCGCCGATCGGCGAGCCATTGGCGACATTGCCGCCGAGCGTGCCGGCGTTGCGGATCGGCAGCGATGCGAAGCGCTCCCACATTTCGTTGATCTGGGGGTAGTGCGTGGCAAGCGCGGCGTAGGCGTCGGTGAGCGTGGCGCCGGCGCCGATGCGAACGCCAGTTGCGCTTTCCTTGATCTGCTTGAGTGCGTCGACTTCACCCAGATAGATGATGTCGCCGAGCGGGCGAAACTGTTTGTTGACCCACAGGCCGATGTCGGTGCAACCCGCCAGCAGCGTGGCGTCGGGCTTGTCGGCACGCAGACGGAGCAACTCGTCGAGCGTGTGCGGTGCGTGGTAGGTGGCGCCGTCGTGTGCGAACTCCAGCGACCCGGGGCGTTGCAGTGTGCGTAGTTGGGTGGCGATCGCAGCCTGATCGAAGTCGCAATGCGACAGCTCAAACATTTGCTCGCCGGC
>CBDTZF010000412.1:0-2524 GCA_965364825.1 uncultured Rhodocyclaceae bacterium
GCTGCGTCTGGCTTTCGAGGTTGCTCTGCGCGAGGCGTTGTGTGATGAGGTCGTAAGCCGCCTGGGCGTTTCCGACGTCGCGCTGCAGCACCGCGATCTGGTCGCGTTCTGCCTTGAGTTCGAGCAAGCGCTTCTTTTGCGCGTCGACCGCGGCCTGCAGTTCGGCGACCCGTTTGACGTCGACCCGCGAGGTCGTCGTGAGTGAGCTCACCACGCGACGGGTTTCACTGGCAATGCGTTGTTTGAGGCTGGCAACGTCTGCATCGACCCGCGCCAGCTCTGGATGATTGGCGCCATAACGGCCCGCCAGCTGGTCGCGTACACCCTGCTGGCGCACCAGGTCGGCTTTGAGCGTCTGAATGAGGGCGTTCTGCATCACTTCGGGCAGCGAATCGGCGCGCGAACCCTGGCCCTTGCGCGATTCGCTGTCCATGCGCTGCGCCTGTGCGCCCAGCAGCTGGCTGGACAGTTCGGCCATGCGTGCACTTTCCACGTCGATCCGCTCGTCGGTGGCGATGATGCCTTGCGTCTGCTCGAAGTCCGATAGTTTCTTCTGCGCCGCTTCCAGTTCGCTGCGCAGGCTGGCGGTTTGGGTGTCGAACCATTTGGTGTACTGGCGCGCGGGTTCGACCTTGAGTTCGAGACTGGTGTCGATGTAGGCCTGCGCCCAGGCGTTGGCGATGGCCGCCGCAAACTGCGGATCGGCGCCCTCGTAGCCAATGTTGATCACGTTGCTTTCGCGCGAGGGCTCGACGTTGAGCTTTTGTTGCAGCAGATCAGCGAGCCACACGCCGATGCTGCCGCGCCCGTCGGTGTCGTCCTGCCACTGTTCGACGATGGCCGGCGACTGGTCCATTCTGAGTAGATTGACCACGCGCTGCGCAACGCGCGAGGAATTGATAATGTCGACCTGCGTGGCCATGTAGCCGGGCACCATCTGCGCCGGAAGCATGGCGCCGACCAGCGGGTCCGCCTTGAATTCGACTACCAGCGCGGTTTGCGCCGTGTATTGCTTGGGCAGCAACAGGCTGACCGCCAGCGCGGTGCCGACCACCGCCAGCACCGTACCGAGCACGATCCACAGGCGGGCGCGAAGAATGAGCAGGAATTGATGAAAGGTCATGGGCTTTCCGCCAGGTTAGAACAGGCTTTCTTTTACGTAGATCACGTCGTTGGGCGCCAGCGTTTGATCGAGTTCGGGCTCGATCACCTGCAACTCGCCATTTTCGCCGCGGCGGTGGATGCGTAAGCCCCTTTCGGTGCCACGCAGGGTCACGCCGCCACCGGTGGCAAGGCCCTGCATCACCGTCATGTCGCGCTCCAGCCGGAAGGCACCGGGCCGATTGACTTCGCCATAGATGTAGAAGGTCGGCGCGCGACTCACAAAGATCACATCGCCCCCCGCCAGCGGTGCGTCGTCGGCCAGATCGCCCTTGGTGAACAGCGCAGGGATGTCGATCGTCGTGCGCACGCTTTTGCCGTCGCGCTTGCTCACCAGCACGATCTCGTCTGCCCCGGTGGGCGCGATGCCGCCCGCGGTGGCCAGTATGTCGGACAGACGCATATCAGTGGTTTCGAGCGGATAGCGCCCCGGTTGATTGACCTGACCGAGTACCGCCACCTGATTGCCGCGCATCTGCAGCGGCAGAATGCCGACCTGCGGCTTGAGCACGAAGCCGCCGCTGCGCAGTTGTTTGGCAATCAGCGCTTCCGCGGCCGGCACGGAGAGACCACCGACCTTGACGTTGCCGACCAGCGGGAAGGTCACCACGCCCGACTCGGAGACGCGTGTCTCGGTGGTGAGGTCCGGGTTCTGAAACACGGTGACGCGGATGATGTCGCCGGGTCCAAGCTGATATTCGGACGCACGCTGCGCGTGGGCGCCAGTGGCAAAAAAGATCACCGCGACGACGAACAACAGCAGTTGGGCAATGACTCGGTGTGGCATGTACGAAAAACTCTCTACTAAAATGAAGGATCAGTGGCTGGCATACGGGAAAAACCTGGTCGGCGGCGTCGCGTTATTTGAGTCCGGACACGCCGCGCTCCAACGTCTCCGGACTCAATGGGTTCGCGGCAGGCGCCGCCGACTCCTCCGCAGAGGGTGTTTCGGCCGGCTCCGCCGTGGCTGCCGCGTCGGCAGTGGTTGCGGCAGGCGCGGTGAAATCGCCCTTGTACTCGACGGTTGCGGTATCACGCAGGCGCTTCATTTCTGCGCGCGCCATCTCGGTTTTCTTCTGATTGGCGAGATAGCGCTCGATGAACGGGGTGGCCTTTTCAACATCGAGCGGTTGTGCGCGCGAACCGGCAAGCAACATGACGCGCAAGCCGGTTGGGGATTGCAGCAAGCCGATCTGGCCATCTTTCATTTGTGCAAAACGCGGCAGCGCGTTAAGTGGCAGTTGCTCGGCGGCTCGCACACCACCGCCCACACGGAACGGAAGCTTGCGTTCCCGCAGCCAGTTAACGATGTCGTTGAGGTTGTCGGCGCTGCTCACCGCCTGACGCAGTTCGTCGGCTTGCG
>CBDTZF010000413.1:0-2519 GCA_965364825.1 uncultured Rhodocyclaceae bacterium
TTCTTGCTCAGCACCTCGCTCACCGCCTTCGCGTCGGCCACCGCAGTGTCGAGCGTCGGCAGATGCTGGTATTTCTGATTGCCGATCACCAGCGCGTAGTACTTGCCGAAATCGATCGCCGGTGTGCTTGGCAGGCGTCCTTCGGGGGCCGCCGTCTGGAGGCCCTCCGGCACCAGCGTGAATTCAAGCGCGGCGCGATTGCCGCGGCGGTCGATCGCTACCAGGCTCACCGGCGTGGCATCGGGTCGCATCGACAGCTCGGACTTGAACAGGCCATTGGCATCGACCGGCTCGGTTTTCTCATTCACCGTAAATGACAGCAGGCCGGCCGGCGCCGTCACCTTGCCGACGATCGAACGCGTCTTCACGGCGCCGCGCACCTTGATGGTCAGCGGGCTGCGCATGGTCAGCGCGGGCGGATCGATGAGCTGGATGCTGGGCGCGGCGATCGCCACATTGGGATCAGTGGCGGGCGCAGTGGCGACCGGTGCGGGCGCCGGTTGCGCTTCGAGTTGCGCGATGCGCGCCTGATACCGTGTGGCCTCTTGTTCCACACGCGCAATCTCAGCCGCCTGCGACGCCAACTGCGCTTCACGCTGTTCAAGTTGTTGTTCGAGAACCGAGATGCGCGCACGCGATTGCACCGAATTCTTCCCCGTCTTGCGCGACTGCGCCAGTTCCTCGCGCAAGCGTTCGAGTTGCTGCGCGTCAGTCGCGGCCACGGCATGGCGCGCGGTCAGTTCGGTCGAGGTTTCGGCCAACTTGCGTTCGGTCTCGTCCAGATGCGCGGCGAGCACGCTGCGCTCGCGGTCCGCGCCCTCGAGGCGGTCATGATAATCGGCCACCGTGCGTTCGAGCTGCGCTACCGTGTCGCGCTGCGTTGCCAGTTCGCGTTCGCGCTGCCGCAACTGCTCGGCGAACTGGCGTTCGGCTTCGCTGTTGCCCTGCACCCGCGCCTGCGCCTGCTCGCGCTCGAGGCGGTTGATTTCCGAACGCTCGGCGCCCTGACGCCGTTGCAGTTCCTGCCGCGCCTTGTCGAGTTCACCGCGGGTTTGTTCGAGTTCGTCGCGCAACGCGCGGAGCGCTTCGTTCTGCGCCGCGGTCGACACCGCTGGGGCGGCCGGCGTCTCACCGTCGAGTGCGATCGCGCCTTCAATCCCCGAGGCCTGACGATAGAGATTGAGGGCGGCGACCTGATCCTGCCCGACCCCCAGTCCTTTTTCATACAGGAATCCGAGATTCACCCGCGCCCGCGCACTGCCCTGCGCGGCTGCCTTTTCATACCACTCGGCGGCCTCGCGATAACGCGGCGCGGTGCCGCCGATGCCGCGTTCGTAGAGTTCGCCGACATAGGTCTGCGCCAGTGCATCGCCCGCCTGCGCTTGCGGCAACCACACCGACAGCGCCGTGTTCAGATCGGCGCGGTCATAGGCGACGTACTCGCCGCCACGAATCGCGCATTCGTCGGCGTTGAGCTTGAGCGCCTGTCGCGGGGTGAGATAGGTCATCGCAGTGCCGAGGCGGCGGACCTGTCCGGGCAGCAGGCAATCGACCATCAGCAATCCGTCGACTTTGCGCGCTATGTCGGCGCTCTGATCGAGACGCCCCGGCGCGCCTACGGACGAACTGCTGAGGGAAACGGCAAGGCCGAATCCGGCCGCGATCACGAGCCGCAGCAGCGTCATTTTTCGTAGGTGTGCGATCAACATCGTTCGTCCCCTCCGGGAGGTAGCCGGTTACATACACGTGCGACCGGGCTGGTTAGCGCGCCGCGCCCTGTCGCTCGAAGCCGATGCCAACCACAATGAACGTATAGCACTCATGGCTGCGCGCCGCTTCCCCAACGCGTGGGTCGCGTCTTCGCGCCAACGGGTTCAATCTCCGTGCGTCGCCTGCGAGATCTCGACCTTCCTGCGCCGCGGCGCTTGTGGATATAAACCATTGCACACTCTGAGTGCCTCGTGGTGCGCATACGGCCATCGCGAAAACGTGCGAAAACATGAATCTCGTATAACAGGCACGGCTTGAGCCGGCGCGCCTCTCGTGTTTCGCGGCGTTTATGGCCTTGAAATCATGCGACCATCGGCTAGATTTAATGAGCGGCGAAGATTGTTCGCCACATAAAAACCGGGGAGACGACAAGAATGCGTAATCAAATGATTTCACACGGAACAGGCGCGGTACTTTTCGCGGCACTTACTCACTGCGGGCCGGCTTTCGCCCAGGCGAGTCCGGTCGCGGGCGCGTTGACCAACCATCCGAATCTAACCGAGAGTCAGCGCGCCACCGGGCTGGCCATCGAAGACTTCTGCCCGAAGATATCAAACGCCAGCCCCAACACGCCCACTGCGCGCCTTTCGGCGTCCTGCACTGCGATGGTCGTCAATGGTTTGAACGACCCAACCAGCAGCCTCACGCCGCTTTCACTGCAGGCGGTCGCCTCCGAAGAGCTGTTCGCGCCGGGGCGCGTTGCCACCAGTTCGACCGGCGGCAATGCCATCTCGGGCCGCCTGCTGGCG
>CBDTZF010000414.1:0-2517 GCA_965364825.1 uncultured Rhodocyclaceae bacterium
TTCAACGGCTACGGCGGCTTTACGCCCGACGGGCGCGAATACGTCATCACCACATCGGCGGCGCGCATGACGCCCGCTCCGTGGGTCAATGTGATCGCGAATCCCGACTTCGGCACGCTGGTGTCGGAGAGCGGCAGCGCAACCACCTGGAGCGAGAACGCGCACGAGTTCCGCCTGACACCGTGGTCCAACGACCCGGTGAGCGACCCCAACACCGAGGCGTTTTACATCCGCGACGACGCCAGCGGCCGCTTCTGGTCACCGACGCTACTGCCCACGCGTGCCGCCGGCGCGTACACGACACGCCACGGTTTCGGCTACAGCGTCTTCGAGCACACCGAAGACGAGATCGAGTCCGAATTGCGCATGTACGTCGCGATCGACAGCCCGGTCAAGTTCTCGGTACTGACGTTGCGCAACCGGTCGGATCGACCGCGCCAGCTGTCGGTCACCGGCTACGTCGATTGGGTGCTCGGTGACGAACGAACAAAGACGCGGATGCAGGTGGTGACAGAGGTCGACGCCGACACCGGCGCGCTGCTCGCCCGCAATGCTTACAACACCGACTTCGCCGGTCGCACCGCCTTCTTCGATGCCCATGCTGATGGCGTGGATGCGGCGAGCGAGGTCTGCGGCGACCGCGCCGACTTCTTTGGCACGGCAGGAAGCCTGGCCGCGCCGGGCGCACTGACACAGCCGCACCTGTCGGGCCGTGTCGGCGCCGCGCTCGATCCATGTGCGGCGCTGCGCGTCAGCTTCGACCTGGCGCCGGGAGAGACGCATGTCGTGGTGTTCAGGCTCGGCGCCGGCCAGACGGCCGACGAGGCGCGTGATCTGGTGCGCCGCTGGCGTCGGCCCGGCGCGGCAGGCGAGGCGCTCGACGCAGTGCACGCGTTCTGGCACCACACACTCGGCGCCGTGCAGGTGCACACGCCCGATCCGGCGCTGAACGTGCTGGCCAACGGCTGGCTGCTCTATCAGGTGATCGCGTCGCGCCTGTGGGGGCGCACAGCCTTCTATCAATCCAGTGGCGCATTCGGCTTCCGCGATCAGCTGCAGGATGTGATGGCGCTGGTCCACGCCGCGCCGGCCCTCGTGCGCGAGCACCTGCTGCGGGCTGCCTCACGCCAGTTCGTCGAAGGCGATGCGCAGCACTGGTGGCATCCGCCATCGGGCAAGGGCGTGCGCACGCGCTGTGCCGACGACTTCCTGTGGCTGGCGCTGGCGACGTGCCGCTACGTCGAGGTCACCGGCGACAGCGGCGTTCTCGACGCGCGCATTCCCTTTCTCGACAGCCGCCCGCTGAAGGAAGGCGAGGCATCGAACTACGAATTGCCGAAGATCTCGGACGAGGTCGCGACGCTGTACGAACACGGCGTGCGTGCGATCCGCCATGGCTTGGTCTATGGCGCGCGCGGTCTGCCGCTGATGGGGGGCGGTGACTGGAACGATGGCATGAACCTGGTCGGCGCCGAGGGCCGCGGCGAAAGCGTGTGGATGGCCTTCTTCCTCGTCACGGTGCTGAAGCGCTTTGCGCCGCTGGCGCGCTCGCACGCCGACGTCGCCTTTGCCGAGCTCTGCGAGAACGAGGCGGACCAGCTTCGAACACGCATCGAGGCATCGGCCTGGGACGGCGCGTGGTACCGGCGCGCCTGGTTCGACGATGGCGCCGTGCTCGGCTCGGCGACCAACGCCGAATGCCGGATGGACTCGATCGCGCAGAGTTGGTCTGTGTTGTCGGGCGCGGCACCGGCTGATCGTGCGCAGCGTGCGATGGCAGCGCTGGATGAGCACCTGGTGCACCGCGACACGCGGCTCGTGCAGTTGCTCGATCCGCCGTTCGACACCAGCAAGCCGTCGCCCGGCTACATCGAGGGCTACGTGCCGGGTGTGCGCGAGAACGGCGGCCAGTACACCCACGCCGCGGTATGGGCGGCAATGGCCTTCGCAGCACTGGGCGACACCGAGCGCGCGTGGGACTTGTTTGCGCTGTTGAACCCGCTGAGCCACGCGGGCGACGCCGCGCAGGTGGCCACCTACAAGGTCGAGCCTTACGTGATGGCCGGCGATGTCTACACCAACACGGCACACGTCGGGCGCGGCGGCTGGACCTGGTACACCGGGTCGGCCGGCTGGATGACGCAGTTCATCGTCGAGTCGCTGCTCGGCCTGCAACGCCACGGCAGCCGGCTGTGCATGCGCCCACTGCTGCCGCCGCACTGGAAGAGCTTCGAGATGCAATACCAATTTGGCGCGTCGCGCTACGACATCACCTGCCGCCGCGCCGAAGCGGCGGCGAGCGTCATCCATGACGGTGTTGAAGCCGACGGTAATGAGATCACACTGGACGACGACGGTCGGGTGCACGCAGTCATCGTGAACTTCTCCTAACGATCGTTGATCGACACACTATGCAACGGAGAAATACATGCAAATAGCAATGATCGGCCTGGGACGGATGGGGGCGAGCATGGTGGGGCGCCTGATGAAGGCGGGCCACGACTGCGTCGTGCATGA
>CBDTZF010000415.1:0-2516 GCA_965364825.1 uncultured Rhodocyclaceae bacterium
AAGATCGCGGCGGTGCCGCCGAGTGCCATCATCACGGTTTGCGCGCCGTTGGGCATTTGCAGGTAGTAGCTGATGATCGGACCCAGGGTGTAACCCATGAAGCCGGTCAGCGCGAACACCGAAACGATGCCCCAACCACTGTTGCGCAGTTTGGTGGTAAGGAAGAGCAGCCCGAAGTAGCCGACCAGCGTGATGATCAGCCCCGGATGCGGCAGCCCCAGCGCCATCGAGGTGCCGGCGGTGATGGCGGCGAAGAGCAGCGTCATCGACAGCAACACATAGGTGTTGCGGATGACCTTGTTGGTGGCCAGTACGGATGTGCGCTGGCCGGTTTGATTCGGGAAGGGGGTTGTGCGGTCCATCTCACAGCTCCTGTGGTTTGTCTGACAGTGGGGGATCATCAGCTCACAGTATGACTGGACGATCCGGTACGCGTTGCAGTGTAGTTCAGGTGATTTGTACGAACAAATCGAATAAAGTTCATCGTGAGTTCGAAAAATTCGATGTAACAACCTTACCGTGAATACGCTCAATTTCAAACATCTGCGCTATTTCTGGATGGTGGCCAAAGCCGGCAGCATCGCCCGTGCGAGCGAACAACTGCATCTGACGCCGCAATCGGTCAGCGGCCAGTTGAGCGCCTTCGAGGCGCGCCTCGGCGTGGCGCTGTTCAGTCGCAGCGGCCGGCGGCTGGAATTGACCGAAACCGGGCGCCGCATGCTCGGCTATGCGGAGCAGATTTTCGCGTTGGGCGACGAGATGATCGAGGCGCTCAACGACCAAGCCGCGCAACGGGTGCTGCCGTTTCGCGTTGGCGTGGCCGATTCGGTGCCCAAACAAGTGGCCTACCGGCTGGTGGCGCCGGCGCTCGAACTCGACACGCCGGTTCGGCTGGTGTGCCGCGAAGGGCGGCTGGCGCCCCTGCTGGCCGAGTTGTCGGTGCACCGGCTCGACATGGTGATCGCCGATCGGCCGATGCCCGCCAATCTCAATGTGCGCGCCTACAACCACCTGTTGGGCGAAAGTCCGCTGGTGGTGATGGCGGCGCCGGCGCTGGCGACGAGCGCAGCCGCGGCGTTTCCTGCGCTGCTGGACGGTGCGCCTTTTCTGCTGCCGGGCGAAGACGTGGCCATCCGCACCCGGCTGTTGCAGTGGTTCGAGACGCAGGACGTGCGTCCACGCATTGTCGGTGAATTCGACGACAGCGCCTTGCTCAAGGCTTTCGGTGGTGCCGGCGCGGGGTTTTTCTGCACCCCGGCGGGCATCGCCGGCGACGTGGCGGTGCAGTACGGCACGCAGCCCGTGGGCGAAATTCCAGAACTGTCGGAGCAGATATACGCGATTACCACCGAGCGCCGGCTCACCCATCCGGCGATCAAGGCGATCAGTGCGTCGGCGCGGCTGGCCGGTTTCAACACGCCGGGGCTCGACGATGGCGGGGCGCTAAACACGTGATCGCTGGCGGGGCGTTAAAATCGTTGTCAGTTCCCGTCGCCGACGGCGCTGCTGCCGAGGAAGGACCGATTCGATGATGAAGCGCCTGTTCGCCGCCGTTTGCCTGTTACCCGCGCTGACATCGGGCGCGGAGTTGACCACCCGGCCGTTGTCCGAACTGGCGGTGTATGCGGAATACCGGGTCAACGCGAGTGCCGAGCCAATCAATGAATCGCAACTGGGCATGGCGGTCAGTGGGCGGGTGGCGTCGCTGCCGGTGCGTGAAGGCGAGCGCGTGCAGGCTGGGCAGACCCTGGTGACGCTCGATGATCGCGAATTCCGTATCGAAGCAGCACGCGCCAAGGCGCAGGTCGATCTGGTCGGCAGCCAGATCAGGCTGGCGCAATCGCAACTTGATCAGACCGCGGCGCTGGCCGAACGGAAATTTGTCAGCCCCGACGCGCTGCGCATTCGGAAGACCGAACTGGCGGTGCGGCGCAGTGAACTGGCGGCGGTGCGTCAGGCGCGTGCTGCGGCCGATCTGGCGCTGGAGCGCACAATACTGCTCGCGCCCTTCGACGGCGTCGTCAGATCGCGTCTGGCGAGTGTCGGCGACTATGTGTCCCCCGGTGCGCCGGTGTTGGTACTTGCCGCCACCACGGCGCCGGAGATTCACGCCAGTGTGCCGGTGGCGCAGATCGGTAGCCTGCGCGCAGCCGGACGCTGGACGCTGCATGCCGCCGACCTGGAGGTGCCGCTGGCGCTGCTGCGCGTGTCGCCGCTGGTCGATCGTGCCGCACAGGCGCAGGACGTCATTTTCGCACCACAGATCGACATGCCGATCGGCCTCGCCGGCGAAATTCGCTGGCAGGGCAGGCAGTCGCAGTTGCCGGCGGGCTTTGTACAGCAGCGCGACGGGCGCCCCGGCGTGTTCGTGATGCGTGACGGCACGCCCGAATTCCGTCCGCTGCCTGACGCCCAGCCCGGGCGCCCGGTGCCGGTGCCGGCCGAATGGCCCGCGGATACGCCGATCATAGACGAGGGCCGCTTCCAGATCGGCCTCACGCCGCCGCCCGAGAAGG
>CBDTZF010000416.1:0-2508 GCA_965364825.1 uncultured Rhodocyclaceae bacterium
CGATCACCACCAGGATGCTGGGCTTCCTTCGTCAGCCCAACCTACGAAGCCGCCCGAGTCGCCTACGGCTTGATTTTCGGCGTTTACATGCTCTAAATTAAGAGAAATTAAATTTTTTTAATGTGATGAAGAATCTCTAATGATAGACGCCCGTTATCTGGCGTTCGACGCGGTGGTCAAGGCGCGCAGCTTTGAAGGCGCGGCACGGCAGTTGAACCTCACCCAGTCGGCCATCTCGCAGCGCATCAAGCAGCTCGAATCGGAACTCGGGCAGGTGTTGCTGGTGCGCAGCAAACCGGTCGAACCGACGCCCGCCGGCCGCCGTCTGCTGCCTTATGTGGCGCAACTGCGGCTGGTGGAGGCGGAGGCGGTGCGCGCCATGACGGGCGGCGGGCAACACGCGCCGCTGCGCATCGCCGTTGGTGTAAACGCCGACAGCCTCGCCACCTGGTTTCTACCGGCGATCCAGGAAGTGGTGCGCGAGGAGGCATTGGTGATCGATTGCGTGGTGGACGACCAGGATCACACCCATGCACTACTTGCCAGCGGCGAAGTGCTCGGCTGCGTGAGCACCCGCGCCGGCGCAATGCGCGGCTGTTCAGCGCGGCCGCTGGGCGTGATGCGCTATTTGTGCGCAGCGACTCCGGCCTTCCGCCGCCGCCATTTCCCGCAGGGCCTCACGCGCGCCGCACTGGCGCGTGCGCCGGCGATCGTCTACGGCCGCCACGACGATATGCACGATGAATTCCTGCAGCGCCACTTTGGCCTCGACGCGGGACAGTATCCGCACCATGTCGTGCCCTCATCGGAAGGCTTCTGCGCGATGGCTGAGATCGGGCTGGGCTACGGCTTCATGCCGGTCATCCAGATCGAACGCCAACTGGCCGACGGAATCCTCGAAAGCGTCGCTCCCGATCATCACGAAGACGTTTCGCTGTTCTGGCATCACTGGCAAGTGCAATCTTCGATCGTCGCGCGCCTCTCGTCGGCGGTGGAGGCGGGCGCCGCGCGGCAGCTCGTGTAGGGTGCAATAATCGAAGCGCGTTGCACCCTACTCACCCGACATGCGCTTCGCGAACGACACCGCGTAGGCGGGCGAGCGGAACAGCAGCACCGGGTCGTTGGTCGGCGCGATCCCGTCGTTCATTACCAGTGGGTCGTAGTTGATCTTCTCGCATGCCGCGCCGCGCCGGGCTGGGGCATGGCTGCGGTGAGCGTCAGCGTGCCGGCTTTCACCTGCGTGCGCTTCGTCGGCCACGACACTGTGGGGTCATCCTCAGCATCGCCGGCTTCGCCGATGGTGAGCATCATGTCCCATCTTGATTAGCAACGTCACTCAGCAGAACCGCGGCACGATTCGATGTCGCCGTCCCTATTGCCGTCATTCCCGCGTAGGCGGGAATCCATCTGCACTGAGGCACTGGATCCCCGCGCCCGCGGGGATGGCAACGGAGGTATGAGGGCTGGGCTGAGGCTTCGTCACAATCAGGTGTCCCATTGCAGCGGCCCCTGTTGCGTCCGTTCGATCAATGCCTGCTCGAGAAAATCGGCCGGTTTCGATTTCATTTCCGCGTCGGTGAGTTGCTTTTCTCCATCTTTCGGAACGAACTGCCAGCGCACCAGCGTGGTCTTGTCGTCGTCGGCGTCGATGAACTTGAAAGTATGGATGTCGAAGTAGGCGCTGTTGCCGTAGCTCACCGGCGGATTGTTGGCACCGACAAACTCGGACTGCGCGCGGCTGTCGGGGTGACTCGCCTCGAACGCCTTCATCTTCACGGGGTCGCGCTTTCCGGTGGCCGGATCGGGCTTGAGTGCGCGCATTTAATCGAGAAAAGTCGGGGGATGGGCGGCGCCGAACATCGGTGTGTTGAGCATGGCCATGTGCTGCAGGCTGCCGTCCGCCGGCGCAAATTCCGGCGCCATGCCGCGCGGGCCTTTCGCCGTATCCTGGGCCTTGGGGTTGCCTCCCGGCATCGAGAATCGCGCGATCACCGGCACCGGCTGGCCGGAAAACAACAGCGGTCGGGAATAGGCAGCGGCTTCGGGCGATCCCACAAATTCCCCCTCCGCGCATGTTCCCTTGGTGTGGTTCCTGCGCTCGCCGGGTGTGACGCCGAAGGCTTCTTCCAGCGCCGTCACGACCTCGCCGGGCGCGAGAAAGAACCGCGGGGCGGCTGATCGCTGCCGGCCCGCGGTAAGCGTCCCGAATGTAGTGCTGGACTCTTGGCGCACTCATGATCAGGGTGACAGCGGTTCGTCTTGCGGCATTCTTACGATTCAAGGCGCATCCGGCACCGGAGGTGTTCCTGGTTACCGGCCTTCGCCGGTACGACGGCGGGGGCACTCCCACCGCTTGGCGCAACGCCGAACGCGCGTCATTCCGGCGCAGGCCGGAATCCAGAACCCACGCTCCGGTCAATGAAAACGTTTCTCTGGGTGGTATGCCGCTTAAGTACCAAACAGAACGAAGCATTGGATTAGGGCGAATGGCACTTACTTTAGCTGTCA
>CBDTZF010000417.1:0-2507 GCA_965364825.1 uncultured Rhodocyclaceae bacterium
CGACCACCACCACGCCGTAGGTTGCCGCCACCAGCATGCTGCGCTCGGCGCCGGCTGGGATGGACAGCGCCATCGCCACCGGTAGCCCACCACGTAGACCACCCCAGACCATTGCGAGGAGGGTGCCGGGTTCGAACGGGAAGCGCCGGCGCAGGAAGCCGTAGGGGATGCCGACGCTGACCAGTCGCGCGAGCAGGACCACCGGTACCAGCGCCAGCACGATCGCCAGGTAGCGCTCATGAAAATGCATCACCAGCACTTCCAGACCGATCAGCACGAACAGGATCGCGTTGAATATCTCGTCGAGCAGATGCCAGAACAGGTTGAGGTGGTGACGCGTGATGGTCGACATCGCGTTGCGCCCATGATGGCCAACGATGAGTCCGGCGACGACGATGGCCAGTGGCGCGGACACGTCCAGCGCATCGGCAAGCGCGAAACCGCCGCTCACTAGCGCCAGCGTGAGCAGAATCTCGACTGTGTATTGGTCCACCCCGCGCAACAGGCGCAACATCGACCACCCCGCGACTGCGCCGAACGCGACCCCGCCGACCGTCTCGCGCAGCAACATCCACACCGCCTCACCGACGCCGGGCGTGGCGCCGCCGCCGGCGAGCGGCAGCAGAATGAGAAATAGCGTGACGCCGACGCCGTCGTTGAACAAGGATTCGCCGGCAATCTTGCTCTCGAGATCGGCCGATGCCCCCAGCCGTTTGAGCAGCGCAAGTACGGCGATGGGGTCGGTCGGCGAGATCAGTGCGCCGAAGAGAAAACAATACGACCAGGGCAACGGCTGGCCCAACCAGGTCAGAACGCAATAGGTGCCGACGCCGACCACAATCGTGGACAAAACGACCCCGACCGTCGCCAGTGTCGCGACCACCGTTCCATTGCTGCGCAACTGAGACACGTCCACCGACAGCGCGCCGGCAAACAGCAGAAAGCCGAGAAAGCCATGCAAAAGGGCGGAGTCGAAATGCGCCTGTTCCACCAGCGCCTGCATCGGCCGGGCGACTTCGAATCCTATTGACTGCAGCGTCAGCAGGCAGAGCGATAAGGACAAGGCCACCGACATCACGCCGATACTCGGCGGCAGATGGATCCAGCGATGATTGAGATAGGCAAAAGCCGCCGTCAGCGACAACAACACCGCAATGACAGTCCACAAACTCATGATTGGGACATACCGTGTTTCACGCAGCCCGGCACCGACCGGGTGTCACGTGGATGATGGCGACGCCGGCGCCGCGGGCGCCATGTGGTGACGCTAATGCGAAGTGCCATCGGGTTCCCCCCGCCGAAAAAGCAGGAAGCCGGTGATCGCCAGCGCGGCAAGGACACCGGCGGCCACCCATGGATTGACGGCCATCACCAAGCGATGCAGCGTCGCGGCATGGTGTTCGAAGCTCACGATGCCGAATACCCATATCGAGACCCACGCAATCGAGCCGGCACAATCGGCGGCGAGGAATCGTGGCCACGGCATGCCGGCACTGCCTGCGACGAGTCCATTGAGCTGACGCGTGCCGTCGAAGAATCGCCCCAGCACGATCAGCCACACACCGAAGCGTTGAAAGAATCGCTGGAAACGCCGCAGCCGCCGGCGATTGACACCGGCGCGCAACAACAACCGCCGTCCCCCGCTGCGGCCAATCCAGTAGCCCAGGTTGTCGCCCACCAGCGCGGCGGTGACGCTGGTCAACCACACGCCCGCCACGCTGAGCTCTCCGCGCGCGGCGAGCAGCGCCGCACCACTCATGAGAATCCCGCCGGGCGTGGGAATGCCCATCCCCTCCAGCATCACACTCACGGCCAGGGCCGCATAGCCGTATCGCTCCAGCCATGGGCTCGCTTCGCTCAGCAGATGTTCAATGCCGCTCATGGGTCCGTGGTCCGTCCTCCTGTCCGTCAAGCGCCGAAGGCATGAGATTTGAAGTCATGTAATGCGTGGACGTCGCGCCTCGCAATCGGGCGCGAAGCCACGACATTTCCGACGCAAAATCGATGCCAGCCGAACCCCGAGGCAAACCCCGTGATGGCAACCGGCGCATCGCGCGGGGGACTCGGCTATTCATCCCCGACGCAATTTGCACCACCAAGTGTGCCGGCATAACACCCACCAAGCCCACGGCGAGAGCGGATTGTACGCCCTCAAACCGACCGCCCGCGGAACAACGCCGCCGCCGCGCTCAAGGTCAGCACCGCGATCAGCGCCATCGGCCAAAGCTGGTTCGCGAGCACGCCCAGCGAGGCGCCTTCGAGAAACACACCACGCAGCACGATCAGGAAATAGCGCAGCGGATCGGCGTAAGTGAGCCACTGCACCGGCGTCGGCATGTTGGCGATCGGAGTGGCGAAACCGGACAGAATGATCGCCGGCACCATGAAGATGAAGGCACCCAGCACGGCCTGCTGCAGCGTGACCGCGAGCGACGAAATCATCAGTCCGATGCCGATCGCCGCGAGCACGAACAGGACGATGCCGACGTAGAGCGTCGACAGGGCGC
>CBDTZF010000418.1:0-2505 GCA_965364825.1 uncultured Rhodocyclaceae bacterium
AAGTAAGCGGAACAAGATATGTGGATAGTGGCAGGGCTTTTTCTGGGGGCCTGGTTCGCCTCGATCGTGGGCGAGTGGTTCGGCTTGTGGTGGGGCTTCGATGGGGTTCTCGTGGGTGCCGTGCTCGGCGCGCTCGCCGGTGCCGCCTTGCAGCGATTGATCGGGCGGCGCGCGCCGGATCCCGATCGGCTGGCGCAGCTCGAAGCGCGCGTGGGTAGCCTCGAAAGTGAAGTGGCACGCTTGCGTGTTGGCGTCGTCGAGGCCGCGCCGACGCAGACCAGTCACGCCGTCATGCCAACGCCGCAGGCCATCACTGACGCGCCCTCTGTGCCGCCCACTGAAGTCACGCCGGACGCTGCAGCCCCGCCCGCAGCACCGGTGCGCGTGCCGCGTCGCGGTGCCGACGTGCTCGCGGCACGACGGGGCCAGCCTGCGCCGGCGCGTGAGGCATCGAACGAACCGAGCACCCTCGACGCGCTCTACGAACGCGCCCGCGCCTGGCTGCTGGGCGGCAATACGGTGGTGCGTGTGGGCTTGCTGGTGCTCTTTTTCGGCCTCGCCTTTCTGGCGCGTTACGCGGTCGAACACAGCCTGCTGCCGATCGAACTGCGCCTTGCCGGCATTGCGCTGGGTGCAGTGGCGCTACTCGGCGTCGGCTGGCGCCTGCGCCGCCAGCGCAGCGGTTATGCGCTCAGTTTGCAGGGCGGTGGCGTGGCGGTGCTCTACCTCACCATCTTCGCCGCGATGCGGCTTTACCAGATGATTCCGCCGACGATCGGCTTCGCGCTGCTGCTCGCCGTGGTCGTCTTCTCGACCGCGCTGGCGGTGTGGCAGAACGCGCAGGCGCTGGCCATCATCGGCACCGCCGGCGGCTTCATGGCGCCGATTCTCGCCTCCACCGGCGAGGGCAGCCATGTGATGCTGTTCAGCTATTACGTGCTGCTCAATGCCGGCGTGCTGGCGGTTGCCTGGCACAAGGCGTGGCGGGGGCTGAATCTAGTCGGCTTCCTGTTCACCTTCTCGATCGCACTGGTCTGGGGCGCGCGCGACTATCGCCCGGAGTTGTTCGCCAGTACCGAACCCTTCCTCGTCGCCTTCGTGCTGATGTACATCGCCGCTGCGGTGCTGTTCGCGTGGCGGCGCGCGCCGGTGCTCAAGGACACCGTCGATGGCACGCTGGTGTTCGGTACGCCGGTGGTCGGCTTCGGCCTGCAGGCGGCGCTGGTGGACGGCATGCCGTACGGGCTGGCGTGGAGCGCGCTGGTGGCCGGCGGTTCCTACATCGTGCTGGCGCGCTTGCTGCATGCGCGCGCCCGACCGACGCTGCGCCTGCTGGTGGAATCCTTCCTCGCGCTCGGTGTTGCCTTTCTCACGCTCACCATTCCGCTCGCGGTGGATGGTCAATGGACCGCGGCGGCGTGGGCGATGGAGGGCGCGGCGCTGCTGTGGGTGGGCACGCGCCAGTCGCGCAAGCTGGCCATCGCCGCCGGGCTTGCACTACAGATCGGCGCAGGCGCGTTCTTTTTTGCCGACAGCATAACGGCAAGCGAACGTGTCTGGCCCGTGCTCAACGGCATGTATCTGGGCGCGCTTCTGGTGTCACTGGCCGGTTTCGTGAGCAGCCGCATCGCCGATCGCGCGCGTGCGGTGTGGCCGTCGGTGCTTGATGTCGCGACGTACGCGCTGCTGCTGTGGGCGGTGATATGGTGGCTGGGCGGCGGCCTTGCCGAGATCAGCGCCTGGTTCGTGAGGCGCGATGCGATTGCCGCCACGCTGGCGTTCTTCGCCATCAGCGGTGCGCTTGCCAGTGTGCTCGCTCGACGTCTCGGTTGGCCGGCCCTGCACATGCCCGCGCTGCTCGCGGTGCCGGGTATGGGCGTGACGCTGGTCATGTGCGCGAATTCGGGCATGCAGCCTGCGGCTGGCTGGGGCGCGCCGGCATGGGCGCTGGCGCTGGCCTCGGCGCTGTTCGCTTTGCGACGTGCCGAGGTTGATGAAAAATGCACCGGTGTGCTGGCCGGCATGCACACCGCGCTGCTGTGGCTGTTTACGAGCGCGGTGGCATGGGCGGTGACGGATGGGGTCGACGATGCGGTCGCCGGTAGCGCGTGGGCGATGGCCAGCGTGCTCGTCGTGGCGTCACTCGCCGTGTTCGGCGTGGTGTGGTTTGCCGTACGCGGGCGCTGGCCGGTTGAGCCGTGGCGTCACGCCTGGCTACGCAGCGGCGCGGGCGGCGTGCTCGCCGCCGGCGTGCTGTGGGCGCTGGCGGTGAGTTTCGTGAGCGGCGGTGATGTCGCGCCACTGCCCTATCTGCCGCTGCTCAATCCGCTCGATCTGAGCATGCTGCTTCTTCTGTTCGTCGCCTGGCGGTGGTGGCGGGCGCTCGGTGCGGCAGTCGCCGCCAACACGCCTCAAGTACTCAAGGGGCTCGCCGCGGTGGCCTTCGTGCTCGCCAACGGCATGCTGCTGCGCGCGGTGCATCATCTGGCCGATGTGCCGTGGAGC
>CBDTZF010000419.1:0-2500 GCA_965364825.1 uncultured Rhodocyclaceae bacterium
CAATCGCGCGCAAGCCAAGGAAGCGCGTGAAAAGCTGCGCACCTCCGGCCTCGGCAAGGGCCTCGTCCTGCCCTCGCGTTGAGCGGCGAAGCGGGCGGTGAACTGAACGGGTTTTATGCCCCTGTTCGGTTCTCGGTATTTTACGCAGACGGGGTAGGGTGGGGATTGCTCCCGCGCTCACGAGGAAACCCGCCATGCACATCGACAGTCCCGCTTTCGGCCCGATCGACATCGACGCCGACAAGATTATCGAATTTCCGCGCGGCTTGCCCGGTTTCGAAAACTGCCAGCAGTTCACCTTCGTCGAAGACGGTGACAGCGGCGCGGTGCTGCAGATGCAGAGCGTGGACGATCCGACCGTCGTCTTCTCGGTCACCGACCCGAAGATGCTCGGTGTCAATTACGAATTCGCCCTCAGTGACGAAGAAGTGAACCTGCTCGCGCTCGCCTCGGCCACCGACGCGGCGGTCGCGGTGATCGTGCGCAAGGACAGTGGTAGCGGCTCCCCGGCCGACGCCGGTCTCAAGGCTAACTTCATGGCCCCGCTGGTGATCAACACCGTCGAACGTCGCGGCATTCAGAAAATTATGGAAAAGGTCGGCTGCGACATTACCTTGCGCGCCTGAGACACGACAGGCCGCGGCGGACCTGAACCTCCCGGCCCCATCACCGCAGCGTATCGCGGCCAACTTCAGGGCTTCGACGCATCTTTCATCTCCACCATGATGATGTGGGTCGGCGTATCCCCGATGTTTTCGCCGATATGCGTCTGTGCGCCGGAGTAGATCACATCGCCGCCCTTGAATTCGCGCGTGATGACCTTGCCGTCGGGCAAGGTGATCTTGCGCTTGAAGGGCGCAAGTGCGTAGAGCACGAATGCCGGATGTCGGTGTTGGTGAGTGGCCTGGCCGGGATTGTCACGGTATTCGAGTACTCTGACCTGCTCGTTCTCCAGCAGGGTCTTGTAATGGTCACCATCGGTGATGACAGGATCCTGCGCCAGCACCGCACAAGAGACCAGGGAGAGTGCCAGCAAAGTATTGGGTCGCAGCATGGCTGCACCTCATCTTGTGAAACGTCGCGTACGGTCTCCGCGATGGCGTGGCGGTTTGCACGCAAAACCACCCGGCTTTATTCGAAGCCGAAAAAACCCCGCGCCACGGCGGAGGCGCCGCGCTCCTGCATGATGTGGTGACTCCAGCATAGATGGCGGTGGCGCGCCGTCAAGGGGAAGTTTCTGCGCCGGCGGCGCGGCATGATTTAGCGTTTGCTGACGACCGCCAGTCCATCGTTCGACGGGTTTTGCGTCGTCTTTCCTCGTGCCCCGAAAGGTTGCTATCGATCTGACCGCTGAGTTCAAATGCCGCGCCAGTTCGGTGGGTCGACTGTGCGTCGCGACATGCTCACCGCTTCGTCAGATCCGGCTCACCGCAATGGGCCAGAATCGCGCTGCGCACGCCATCCCGCAGCGCGAGCGTGCCGTGCCAGTCCTCGCCTTCAGGCGCGACCGGCGAGCAGACGGTGACGCCGAGCGCGGCGCGGCGCGGGCGCCACGAGTCGGCGGACAGGAGCTGGCGCGTACCCGTGACCGCGACCGGCACCACTGGCAGGCGATTCTGCGCGGCGACTTTGAAGGCGCCAAGCCGGAACGCCTGCAAACCCGCGCGCGCGATGAAGGTGCCTTCGGCGAAGAACAGCAGCGGCGGCCCCGCGCGCGCAATGTCGGCGAGCGCCTGCGCGTCGGCGACGCCTTGCTGCGAGTCGAAACGCTCGACGAAACGGGCGCCCATGCGCTCGAACAAGGGGCGCATGAGCCAGTTCTGTTTGAATTCGGCCTTGGCGATGAAAGCCACCGGGTGCGGCAACGCGGCGGCCAACACCAGGCCGTCGGCGTAGCTCGCGTGATTGGCGACCAGCACGCAGGGTTCTGACGGCAGATGCTCAAGCCCCGTGACTTTCAGCGGGCAGCCGGTGAGAACGCGAAACAGGCGCGCCAGCGCGCGCGCCACCGCCCAACGTTGATTGAGCCGCGGTAACGCGAAAATCGCAAGTGCCGCGAGCGGCGCGAGCACGCTGAAGCCGATCCACACCCAAGTGGCGTAGATCATGCCGCCCACGTGGCGAGCGCCCTTGCCCAGCCGGCCGGGCAGGCTCGACGTCCACAAGCGCATCGCCTGCAACCATGGCGCGCGCGTGGCCGCGCCGAGGGTGCCGTCAACGTAGGCGTCGCGAATCGCGGCGCGGCGAATCTTGCCGCTCGAGGTCTTGAGCACCGCCTGGGGCGGCGCCAGCACGATGGCATCCGGCGGCAGGCCGAATGCGTCCGACGCAGTGGCGACGATGCGACGTTCGAGCGCCTGTCGGGCCGCGGTGTCGCGCTCGCGTGTTTCGGCGACGACGATCAATTGCTCGCTGGCATCACGGGGGTTTGC
Source organism: uncultured Rhodocyclaceae bacterium (assembly GCA_965364825.1). Taxonomy (GTDB): domain Bacteria; phylum Pseudomonadota; class Gammaproteobacteria; order Burkholderiales; family Rhodocyclaceae; genus Nitrogeniibacter. Next base: position 2,433 of record CBDTZF010000419.1, read on the forward strand.
CACACCGAAAACTGCAACGCAGCCTTTGCGAATGCCCGCCAGTTCGCCAACCGCCTGTTCCAGATCGT
>CBDTZF010000420.1:0-2492 GCA_965364825.1 uncultured Rhodocyclaceae bacterium
ATCGAAGCGATCTACGCCTTTGCGCGCAGCGCCGACGACATTGCCGACGAAGGCGACGCCACCCCGGTCGCCCGCCTCGCACACCTGAACGACTACCGACGCGCAGTTCACCAGATTGAACAGGGCAATACGCCGTCCGACGCGATGTTTGCCCGCCTTGCCCGCAACATTCGTTCGAACGCCCTGCCCATCCAGCCCTTCCGCGACCTGCTTGATGCCTTCAGCCAGGACGTCGGCAAGACGCGCTACGCGGATTTCGATGAACTGAACGACTACTGCCGACGCTCGGCTAACCCAGTCGGGCGTTTGCTGCTATGCCTATATCGCGCTGATTCGCCCACCAATCTTGAGCGTTCGGATGCCATCTGCACCAGCCTACAGTTGATCAACTTCTGGCAGGATGTGCGCGTCGATCGCGAGAAAGATCGCATCTACCTGCCGGCTGACGAAATGGCGCGGTTTGGGGTGAGCGAAGCGCAGCTCGATGCGCAGCGTGTCGACGACGCCTGGCGCGCACTGATGGCTTTTCAAGTTGAGCGCGCGCGCGAGATGATGTTTCGCGGCGCGCCGCTCGCGCGCGACCTGCCGGGTCGCATCGGCTGGGAGCTGCGCTTGATCGTGCTCGGCGGCCTCCGTATCCTCGAGCGCATCGAATGGGCCGGTTACGACGTTTTTCGCCATCGACCGACGCTCGGCAAAACCGACTCCCTGCGCATGATTTTCAATGCGTTCACTTACCGCAAGAAAACGCGATGAACCCCCACGACTACTGCCAGCAGAAAGCCGCCGAGAGCAAATCGAGCTTCTACTACAGCTTCCTCTTTCTACCGCCCGAACGTCGCAAGGTCATTGTCGCCCTATATGCGTTCTGTCGTGAGATCGACGACGTCGTCGACGAATGCCACGATCTGTCGATCGCTCAAACCAAGCTCGACTGGTGGCGTGCCGAAATCGCTCGCAGCTATAGCGGCCAGCCGACCCACCCGGTGGGCCTGGCGCTTGCCGACGTGCAGCGCGTGGTCAACTTTCCGGCCGAGCAGTTGCTGGAGATCATCGATGGCATGCAGATGGATCTGACGCAGAGTCGCTATCTCGACTTCAAGGCGCTGCGTCTGTACTGCTATCGCGTCGCCAGTGTCGTCGGCCTGCTCGCGGCCGAGATCTTCGGCTACGAAAACCGCCAGACGCTCAAGTACGCGCGCGATCTCGGCCTCGCCTTTCAGCTCACCAACATCATCCGCGATGTCGGCGAGGATGCGCGGCGCGGCCGCATCTACCTGCCGGTCGACGAGTTGCAGCAATTCAAGGTGCCGGCGAGTGATATTCTCGGCGCCAAACACTCCGACAACTTCCGCGCGCTGATGCAGTTTCAGGCCGAACGCGCGATTGGGTTTTACGATCAGGCGATGGCCCAGTTGCCGGCGGTCGACCGCAAGGCGCAACGCCCTGGGCTCATCATGGCCGCCATCTACCGCACCCTGCTCGACGAGATCGCGCGCGACGGCTTTCTCGTGCTCGATCGGAGAACCTCGCTCACGCCGGTGCGCAAGCTGTGGATCGCCACCCGCACCTGGGTCAAAGGCTGACCGCGTGGCCGCTCCGTATGTGGGCATCATTGGTGGCGGTTATGCGGGGCTTGCCTGCGGCGTCGAGCTGACGCGCCGTGGCGCACGCGTGGCAGTGTTCGAAGGTTCGCGTACGCTCGGCGGTCGTGCGCGCGTGGTGCACAAAAACGATATGTCGGTCGACAACGGCCAGCACATTCTCATCGGCGGCTATACCGAAACGCTGCGGCTCATGCGTCAGGTCGGCGTGCGGCCCAGCGTGTTCGCGGCGCGGCCGCTCGACTTGTACTACCCCGGCCAGTTCCGCCTGCAAGCCGCGCGGCTGCCGGCACCACTGCACCTGGCCGTGGGTCTGCTGCGCGCCGAGGGGATGAGCTGGTCGGAGCGCCGCGCCTGTCTGCGCTTCATTCAGCATCTCAAGGCGCACCGTTTCCGGCTCGCCGCGCATCTATCCGTTGCCGAACTGCTCGACAACGCAGATCAACCCGAACGCCTGCGCCGTTTTGTGTGGGAACCGCTGTGCCTCGCGGCGCTCAATACGCCGGTGGAGCAGGCGTCAGCGCGTGTCTTTGCCAACGTCCTGCGCGACAGTCTCGCTGCCGGCGCCGGGGCCAGCGAGCTGCTGATTCCGAAAGTCGATCTGTCCGAGCTGTTCCCCGTTCCCGCCGCACGCTGGCTTGGCCGCCGTGGCGGCTCGGTATACATCACCGAATCAATCAAGGCCATCGTCACCGAAGACGAGCGTTTCCGCTTCGAAGGCGATCCGGTGTCGGCACGGCGTTTCGACCATGTCGTCGTGGCCACCGCGCCCCGCCATGCGGTCGATCTACTGTCGCCCTTCGATGCGCTCGGCGCGCTCGTCGAGTCGATCGAGGCGCTGACCTACGAACCCATTGTCACGACTTATCTGCAATACGACGACAGCGT
>CBDTZF010000421.1:0-2492 GCA_965364825.1 uncultured Rhodocyclaceae bacterium
TCGCTCTCGCTTGCGGGAGCTTCTTCGCGATCATTGCCAGACCTGAACTTGCCGCGGCGGTCGCGCGCCTTCGCGCCGCCGGCGATACAACGAAGCCCGCGCGCGATGCCGGGAAGCCGGTGGTGCCGACACTGCGCGAAGCGCCGCACGAGGCGGCCCTGCAGCTGCTCGGGCTGTTGCAGCGCGATGCGCGACTGATCGATTTCATCGAGGAAGACATCACGCCGCACGGCGACGCCGATATCGGTGCCGCGGCGCGCATCGTCCATGAGGGCTGCCGCAAGGTGCTGCGCGAGCATTTCGACATCGCGCCGTTGCGCGCCGAAGAGGAAGGCAGCCGGATCACGCTGGAGCAAGGCTTCGATGCCGCCGCGATCCGTCTGACCGGCAATGTCGTGGGCGAGCCACCGTTCAGCGGCAGCCTCAGTCATCGTGGATGGAAGGTAGTCGAGACCCGCCTGCCGAAGCTCGTCGCCGGCCATGATCCGGCCATCATCGCGCAGGCGGAGGTCGAGCTATGAGCAGCCCGCGTTACACCATCGGAATTGATCTCGGCACCACCCATTGCGCGCTGTCGTACGTTGACATCGAAGCCAGTGACGGCGAACAGGCGACGCTGGCCGTGCTGCCGATCCCGCAGCTCACCGGCCCCGGTGTGATCGACGAACTCGCGCTGCTGCCCTCGTTTCTCTACCTCCCCCATGCTGATGAGCTGGCCGAGGGCGAACTGAGCGTGCCGTGGAGTGCCGAGCAGGATTTCGCGGTCGGCGAAATGGCACGCACGCGCGGCGCGGCCACCCCGATCCGGCTGGTGTCGAGCGCCAAGAGCTGGCTTTGCCACCCCGGTGTGGACCGGCGCGCGGCCATTCTGCCCGCCGATGCCCCCGACGAGGTGGTGCGCATCTCGCCGCTCGAGGCCACGGTGCGCTATCTCTCACACCTGCGCGCCGCCTGGGATACCGCGCATCCCGACGCGCCTTTCGAGGCGCAGGACATTACCGTCACCATTCCGGCCTCGTTCGACCCCGCCGCACGCGAACTCACCGCCGAGGCCGTGCAGGCCGCGGGCTACGCCAACATGTCGCTGCTCGAAGAGCCTCAGGCGGCGCTGTACAGCTGGATCCAGGGCAGCGACGGGCGCTGGCGCACCGAGGTCGAGCGCGACGACATCATCCTCGTGGTCGATGTCGGCGGCGGCACCACCGACCTGTCGCTGATCGCGGTGCTCGAACGCGAGGGCAACCTCGAACTGCACCGCATTGCGGTCGGCGATCACATCCTGCTCGGCGGTGACAACATGGACCTCGCGCTGGCCTACGGCGTGGTGAGGAAGCTCGCCGAGCAGGGCACCCGGCTCGACCCGTGGCAGACGCGCGCGCTCGCCCATGCCTGCCGCAGCGCCAAAGAGCAACTGCTGAGCGACGCAGACCTCGAGGCCGTGGCGGTAGTCGTTCCGGGCCGCGGCTCGAAGCTGGTTGGCGGCACCATCCGTAGCGAAGTGCGCCGCGAGGACTTGGCCCAAAGCCTGCTCGAAGGTTTCTTTCCACAGGTCGATGTCTCCGAGCCGCCACTGCGCCGGGCGCGTGGCGCGCTGACCCAGCTCGGCCTGCCGTATGCGCAGGACGCGGCGATCACGCGCCACCTCGCCGCCTTCCTCAGCCGCCAGCGCGGGGCCACCGCGGCGCTGGAGGGTTTTTCAGCCGATCAGCCGGAGGACGCCCGATTCCTGCATCCAACCGCGGTGCTGTTTAACGGCGGCGTGCTCAAGTCTTCGCTGCTCGCCGAGCGCGTGCTGACGATCCTCAATGGCTGGCTCGAAGGCGAAGGTGCGCCGGCGGCTCGCCTGCTCGGCGGCGGCGATGCCGATCTCGCGGTGGCGCGCGGCGCCGCCTACTACGGTTATGTGCGGCGCGGCCGCGGCGTGCGCATCCGCGGCGGCACAGCGCGTGCCTATTACGTCGCCGTCGAATCGGCGATGCCGGCGATCCCCGGCATGGAGCCACCGTTGCAGGCGCTGTGCCTGGCGCCGTTCGGCATGGAAGAGGGCACCGAAGCGGCATTGCCGTCGCACGAATTCGGCCTGGTCGTTGGCGAACCCGTGCGCTTCCGCTTTTTCGGCTCGTCCGTGCGCCGTCAGGACGAAGTCGGCACGCTGCTGGAATTCTGGGACGCGGACGAACTGCAGGAGCTCGACGAGATCGAGGCGACGCTGCCGGCCGAAGGGCGGGCTGAAGGCGAGATCGTGCGTGTGCGGCTGCACGCGCGCATCACCGAGGCCGGCACGCTTGAACTCGAGGCCTTGCCGGTGGGTGGTTCCGAGCGCTGGCGAGTGGAGTTCGACGTGCGCGGCGGCGGGGGCGACGCGTTGGCCGGCGAGTATGCCGACAGCGTGCCGGACGACACTCAAGCCTGAAGCGCGTGACGTCCTCGTCCTATATCGTCGGCATCGACCTCGGCACCAGCAACACCGTCGTCGCCTTTGCCGCCGCGGG
>CBDTZF010000422.1:0-2474 GCA_965364825.1 uncultured Rhodocyclaceae bacterium
GCGACGACCGTGGTGGAGCTCAGATCGTACTGCGCGCGCTCCAGCTGCGCGCGCGCGCCAACGATCGCCGGGTTGTCCTCGCCGCCCGAGCCGAGCTGGGCGCGTGCGCTCTGCAGATTGGCCTGGGCGGTGCGCAGCTGCGCCCGCGCGTCCGCGAGCTTGGCGCGCGCCGCGTCCCCCTGCGCGGCCGCGACGATGCCGCGGGTTTCCAGCCGCAAGGTCCGGTCCACATCGGCGCGCGTTGCGTCGAGATTGGCCCGTGACTGGGTGACCGCGGCCTGCGAGGCCACGAGCGAGGCGCTGGAGGCATCGATGCCCTGCGTCGCGGAGGCGAGATTTGCCTCGGCCTGCTGGACGGCAAGTTCGAACGGTCGTGCATCGAGCGTAAACAGCGGATCGCCCGCCTGCACCACGGCGTCGTCCGCGACGTGCACCGCCGTCACTTCGCCGGACACGCGCGGCGCAATCTGCACGACATGGGCCGACACCGTGCCGCGCGACGACGCAGGTGCCAGCCGGTCGCTCAAGGCATAGAGAACGGCAAGGACGAGCAGCAGCAGGACGACGCCGACGGCGATCGGTTTGGCTGGGTTCCGATTTTCGATCTGATCGTCCGTCTTGCTCATCAATGGGTCTCCCGTTCGGTCAATTCGGTCAATTCGGTCAATAGCGCGCTTGGCGCCGGTTTGATGTTCATTCTACTGATATACCGCCGGACCCTGCCCGGCTTGAAGAGAAGGGCGATGGTACGATGCGGCCCTTTGGCGCCAAGCTGGGCTCGCGCGCAATTCCGGACCGTTCAGCGCAGCGGTGTTGAGGAAGCCAATTGGGGAAGCACAGATGAAATGGACGATTGCGGCCGCGTTGGCCGCCACACTGACACTCGGAGGTTCGGCGATGGCGCAACAGGCGGATGCCTTGTCGGCTGATGCGTCGAATCCGGTGACTATGGGCTGGATGCAAGGCTTTCCGCCGCCCGCCGACAAGGTCATCCGCTTCACCGATGCTGACTATTTCGCGTTTCCCAAACTGCGTTGGACGGTCTGCCACTTCCGTGAACTGATGCCGAGCGTCGGCGTGGACAACGGTGCGGACGGCGCGCGCGAACTGCCGGTTGCGCTCGATCCGTCGATCGACGCGGTGAGCTTCACCCCGCTTGGCGGTGATGCACCGATGACCTGGGACGAGGCGTTCGACGCCAACTATACGGACGGCATTATCGTGCTGCATCACGGCCGCGTCGTTTACGAACGCTATGACGGTTGTCTCGACCAGACGACCTTGCACGGCGCCATGTCGGTGACGAAGTCGCTCACCGGACTGCTCGGCGAAATGCTGGTGGCCGAAGGGGCGCTGGACGAAACCGCCCGCGTCGGTGACATCATCCCCGAGTTGCAAAGCAGCGCCTTCGGTGATGCCACCGTGGCTGAGTTGCTGGAAATGACGACCGCGCTGGACTACTCGGAGGATTACGCCGATCCGGACGCCGAAGTGTGGGCCTATGCCGCGGCGGGAAGCCCATTGCCACAGGCGGAGGGCTATTCGGGACCGCGCAGCTACTTCGAGTTTCTCGAGACCGTCAGAAAGAGCGGCACCCATGGCGCGGCGTTCGGTTACAAAACGATCAATGCCGACGCCCTGGGCTGGGTGATCGCGCGCACCACCGGCCAATCGGTGGCGGCGATTTTGTCGGAGCGCATCTGGCGCCGGATCGGCACCGAGCGCGAGGCGTTTTACACCGTCGATTCGATCGGTACGCCGTTCGCGGGCGGCGGATTCAATGCCACCTTGCGGGATCTGGCCCGGTTCGGGCAACTCATGCTCGACGAAGGCCGGCTCGGCGAGGGTCGGGCCGATGATATGCAGATTGTGCCCAAAGCGGCAATCGAGCGGATCAGGCAAGGCGGCGATGCAGAGAAATTCGCCGCGGCGGGCTACGACCTGCTGCCGGGATGGAGCTATCGCGGCATGTGGTGGATAAGCCACGATGACCATGGTGCCTACGCCGCACGCGGCGTGCATGGCCAGACGATCTGGATCGATCCGACTGCGGATATGGTCATCGTCCGCTTCGCGTCGAACCCTGTCGCCGCCAACGCGGCGAGCGATCCGACTTCGCTTCCCGCCTATCGCGCGCTGGCCGACCATCTCATGGCGGGCGACGACACCGCGGGGCTCACCGGCGAAGAATGGGTGATCGAGGACATCGCCGGCGCGGGCGTGATCGACAACACCCAGCCGAGCTTGCTCTTTCTCGCCGACGGCAGTCTCGCCGGCAGTGCCACGTGCAACCGCATCATCGGCAGCTACCGCGTGGAGGGCGAGCGCGTGACGATCGAACCGGTCGGCACGACGATGATGGCCTGCCCCGAAGCTTTGATGGATCAGGAACGCAAACTGCTGGACCTGCTGCCGACCGTCGAAAGCTTCGGTATTGACGACACCGGCGCGCTGATTCTGACCACCGCGGATGG
>CBDTZF010000423.1:0-2459 GCA_965364825.1 uncultured Rhodocyclaceae bacterium
TTCGGGTTTGCGCCAAGCGGTGGCAGCGCCCCGGTCGTCGTACCGGCGAAGGCCGGTACCCAGAACGGCCTCCGGTGCCGGCCTCGCCATAGAACGTGGCAATGCCGCAAACGAAAGAGCTGTCGCGCTGATCATATAATCCTTGAAGAGTGCAGCGCTACACGAGCGCGCGTGGCGGCTGTGTCATCCGACGGCGGCGGTCAGTGCAATCTCGATGCGCCATCCGCTGCGCGCCAGCGTCGCCACCTGCACGCAGGCCCGGCACGGTGCCGTGCCCGACGGCACCCAGGCATCCCACACCGCGTTCATGCCCGCCAGATCGGCGATGTCGGCGAGGTAGATGGTCGCCATCAGCAAGCGCGATTTGTCGCTGCCCGCCTGGGCAAGCAGGCGATCGATGCCGGCCAGTACCTCGTGAGTCTGGGTTTCGATGCCGGTCGCGGTGCTGGTCGGGACCTCGACGGTGTATAGGGTGCCGTTGTGAACGACGACGTCGGAATAGCGGGTGGTGGTACCAAAGCGTTGCAGGCTCATACGGGTGAATCCTCCAGGTGCGAGTTGAGCGCGGTGTCGTACACCGTGCGGTAGCGCTTGAACATCAGATCGTCGCTATAGTATTTTTCGACGCGCGCGATGCCTGCATCGCGCGCCGCATGCCAGGCGGCCGGGTCGGCCAGCAAGGCCAATGCCGCCTCGGCGAGGGCTTGCGGATCGGCGATGCCGACCACCCGGCCGGCGGCGCCGAGGGCACGGTCAGCGGCATCGTCGCCTTCGATCAATTGACGGCAGGAACCGACGTCGGTACTGACGCAGGGGACACCGGCGGCAAAGGCTTCGAGCACCACCAGCGGCAGCGCCTCGGAGATCGAACTGAGCATCACCAGTCCGACCTGCGGCAGCAACGCGTCGATGTGCTGCATGCCCAGCAGCTTGACCTTGTCGGCCAGCCCGAGGCTGTCGATCAGCGCGCGACATTCGTCGGCGTAATCCGGGTCTTCGTCGAGCGGGCCGGCGATCCAGCCTTCGGCTTGCGGCAGGCGGGCAATCAAGGTGTGCATGGCGCGAATGAAGTTCTTCACGTCCTTGATTGGCACTACCCGGCCGATCAGGCAGGTCACCGGCGGAATGGCTACCGGGCGCCGCTCGCGCAGCGGGGCGAGGCGCGCGATGGACACGCCGTTGGGAATCGAACAGGTGCGCTCGGCTCGCGCGCCGTCGGCGATCTGGCGTCGTCGGTTGGTCTCGTACAGCGCGATGATCGGGTCCGCGGCGTCGTAGGTGAGGCGGCCCATCCACTCGAAGAAACGGATCCACAGCTGGCGGAAGTAAGACAGCTCGGTGGGGTCGCGCTGAAAGGCATTGCGGTTGTCGCGGATCCAGTCGCTCTGGAACAGGTCGATCTTGCGTTCCTTGGTGTAGATGCCGTGTTCGGTGAGAATCAGCGGGCGGTCGGTCGATTGCGTCAGCAGCGCGCCGAGAAAGCCCGCGTAGCCGGTGGAGATGCTGTGGTAGGCGCGCGCCTCAATCATCGTGTCGGCAATGCGCGCCAGTTGCCACAGCGGCCGATGCATCATGCGCACGGTCCAGAAATAGTCCACGAAACTCGGATCGCTGCAGTACTTGCGATAGTGCCCGCTAATCATCTGCCAGGCCCCTTCCGAATGGCGAAAGTCACTCGCTGGAATCGCACCGCCCGGACGGATATGCGCGCAGGCCGCACGGAGGCTGTCCGGCGCCTGAGTGGGGTCGTTGCGAAAGGCGGTGTGCAGCGCGCCAATGTCGGCAAACGCGGCGGCGTTGCCACGAGTGCTGCGAGGTCGCGCGGTCGGGTCGCCGGGCGTGGCATCGTCGTGCAGGAAATGTGTTTCAAGATGCACCACGTTGTCTGGAAGTGTGTAGCGCAGGGTCCGATAATCGGCACGCCGGCTGCCCAGAAAAACCAGCGCGAAGCGCAGTTGTGGGTTTGCCAGAATGATCTGATGCATCCACGACGAAACGCCGCCGGACACGAAGGGATATGTGCCTTCGAGCAACAGCGCGATGTCCGCTTCGGTCGCGGTCGGGAAAGCACTCATCGCTGCTGCCAGAACTGGAGCACTTTTTCCGTCCGCATCATGCCGTGCCACGCCTTGAGCGGGGCCAGCAAGGCGCGCACGGTGTTGAAGTCGCGTCGGCGGAAGGCGTGTTCGGCCAGCAGCGGCAACACGCGGTGAGCCGGAATGCCGGCCGCGAGCGCCTGCTCAAACGCGACGTGCGCACTCTCGGTGTCGCCAAGTGCGTTCAGGAACTGGCCGCAACGCAGGTGCAGGCCGGCGGCGTCGGGCTGCAGGGCTAGCGCGGCTTGCACATGGCCGAGTCCGGCTGCGGCCGCATGACGACGCTGGTCGCCCTGCGCCAGCTCCTGATAGGTCAACTCCCAGTGCAGTTCGGCCAGCCGTGCGTGGGCGAGTGCTCTTTCC
>CBDTZF010000424.1:0-2458 GCA_965364825.1 uncultured Rhodocyclaceae bacterium
GCGTTCGCTAGTTTTGAGGTTCAGGGGGCGGGTTTGTATCGTGCGCCCAGGCATAAAGTTCGACGCGGGCCTGCTCGCATTCGCAGCAACTCGTGCCGCAGGCCGACTTGGGCGACGGCAGGCGCTGCACCCGGCCCTTGCGTTGCAGCGTGGCGAGCATGGCGCGCAGCGCGTCCGGCGAGGCGTCGAGCGCAATTGCCATGTCGTCGAGACTGGCGCGGCCGTTCAGACGCAGGTACTGACTCAATCGGGTCAGAATCATCGGCTCAGCCTCCAGCCGGTTGGAGTTGTGGCGTGTCGTCGACACGGCGGCCCGCGGCGCGCAAGGTGAGCAGCACGGCGCCAATCGAGATCAGCACGACGCTGACATACAGCGCCGATTGCCCGGGGTGCCGCGCCCACGTGGCAAGCTGGTAGAACAGCGTCGCCAGCGCATACGCCAGACCGGTCGTCCATACAGAAACGAAGCTCGCCCAGCGCCCGCCCGCTTCCTGGAAAATGGCGGCAACCGTCGCCGAGCAGGGCATGTAGAGCAGGATGAAGAGCAGATAGGCGAAAGCGCCGGCGGCGCCGTCGAAGCGCGCCACCATGGCCCCGAAAGTGCCCGCGGAAACGGCCTGTGCCTGCGCCGCCGTGGCGCTGTCCTTCAGGTCGCCGACATCGAGCCCGAGCGGGTCGTCCCAGCCGCCCAGCGCCTTGCGCAGATTGACCGGAATGGTCGCAAAGGCATCGCCTAGCCCGCCCATCAGATCGAACGGCGCGTCGACCTTCGTTTCGCCGGAATCCGCTGCGGCAAGTGCGCCATAGGCGGCGTCGAGCGTGCCGACCACAGCTTCCTTGGCGAGCACGCCGGTGACGATGCCGACCGTGGCCGGCCAGTTGTCGGCGGTCAGGCCCATCGGGGCGAAGGCGGGTGCGACCTGGCGGCCGGCTTCGGCGAGCATCGAGCGGTCGGTATTCTGGTGGCCGAAGCTGCCGTCGGTGCCCACGCTGCCGAGCACGTTGATCACCAGCACCATCGGCACGATCACCCGCCCGGCGCCGATGATGAAGCGCTTGAGCCGCGACCAGGTGTGGATCAGCACGCCGCGCCGCGTCGGCAGATGATAAGGCGGAAGCTCCATGATGTAAGGCGCGCTTGCGCCGCCCAGCAGCGTGCTTTTGAGTGTCAGCCCGGTGACGACGGCGGCGCCAATGCCGATCAGATAGAGCGCGAACACCGCGTTTTGCGCGCCGCTCGGGAAGAACGCGGCGGCAAACAGCACGTACACCGGCAGGCGCGCGCCGCAGGACATGAACGGCACCATGGCGATGGTCATCAGCCGGTCGCGCCGCGATTCCAGCGTGCGCGTGCTCATCACCGCCGGCACATTGCAACCGAAGCCGACGATCAGCGGCACGAAGGATTTGCCGGGCAGACCCATCGCGCGCATCAGCCGGTCCATCACGAAGGCCGCGCGCGCCATGTAGCCCGAATCCTCGAGTACTGACAGAAACAGGTAGAGGCAGCCGATCACCGGAATGAAAGTGGCAACCACCCGCACGCCGCCGCCGAGTCCTTTCGCGAGCAGCACGCCAAGCCAGTCCGGCGCGCCCAGCGCGGCCAGCGCCGCGGCCGTGCCATCGACCAGCAGTACGTCGCTGAACTGTTCGAAGAAGTCGATGAACGCGCTGCCAATGTTGATCGTGAACATGAACATCAGGTACATCACCGCGAGAAAGATCGGGATGCCCAGCGCTCGATGCAACACCACGCGGTCGATGTGCGCGGTGGTGTCGCGGGCCAGTTCGCCATTGAGCTGTTGCACCGCGCCGGCAATCCGGTTGGCGAGGCTGTAGCGCGCATCGGCGGTGAGAATGTCGACATCGTCGTCGAGCGTGCCGGCCAGTTGTGCCGCGTGTGTCGCAAGCACCGGGCCGGCGGCGGTGCGCGCCAGATCGTCGCCCTCGAGCAGACGCACCGCCAGCCAGCGCGGCGTCACACCGGCCGCACGTCCGGCCTCGGCCAGATCGGTCGTAAGCGTGTCGATGGCCTCGCTCAAGGGTGCCGAGTAGCTCACTTCAGCGTGCGATCGTTGCGGCGCGGCCAGCGCACGGTCGATCGCATGGCGCAGTCCGTCGATGCCATTGCCGGTGGCAGCCACTGCCGAAACGACGGGGCAGCCCAGCGCGTCGGCCAACCGCTCGGTCGACAGCGTCAGCCCCTTGGCCTGGGCCACGTCCATCATGTTGAGCACCACCAGCATCGGCACGCCCATCTCGGCCAGTTCGAGGGTGAGGTACAGATTGCGTTCCAGATTGGCCGCATCGATGACGCTCACCACCAGTCCCGCGTCTCGGGCCTGCACATAGTCGCGCGCGATTTTTTCGTCGAGCGAGATTTCACCATCGACCACATCCAGCGAATACGTGCCCGGCAGATCGACCACCTCGACGCGCCGGCCTGCGTGCGTGTATT
>CBDTZF010000425.1:0-2436 GCA_965364825.1 uncultured Rhodocyclaceae bacterium
ACGATCTCAAAGTCGTCTCCGCCAACACCCACATCGACTTCGCCGCCGCGAAAAAAATTCACCTCGCCGTCGAAGGCGGCGCCAGCATCACCATCGACGGCGGTATCACCTTGCAGTGTCCCGGCACGATAACGGTGCATGCGAGCAGGAAGACGTTCAGCGGGCCAACTAGCTTGAGCCGCGACATGAACATTTGGCCCAAAACGGACTTCGATAGGGATGTTGTGCTCAAAATCAATAACGGCGAGCTGGCGGCCAACCGCAAGTTTGAACTTCTCCGCGAGGATGGTGCAACCCTGCGTGGTGTCACCGACGCGCAGGGCAAGACTGGCATCCAGCAAAGCGACTTGATCGGGCGCTACAGCGTCACGATTCTTGACTGAGGCACAGCGCACAATATGGCTACGCAAGACCACGACCCCGTTGGGGGCATCCTTGAAACGACCCTCGACGAAGAAGGCCGCGAGACCGCATCGACGATGCTCGCCAGCAAGGGCGGCGTCGATGTAATGTACATCAGCCCGAATCAGGCGATTCCGGTGATCTTTGTGCCCGGCATCATGGGCAGTCCGTTGATTTCGAAGCAGCCACCGAACACGTTCTGGGAGAAGCAGGAAAAATGGGCGTGGTTTCCCGACGGCGGATACAGCTGGGTTTTCCAAGGTTACCGAAAGCTTGACGCGTTTCAGCGAAAGAAAATGCTCGCGCCAGAAAATACCCGTCCGGTTCAGACGCCGCGTGACGCCGACGAAGAAACGCTCGCCGACTTTCTCAAGGGTCAGCTCATGTCGCTCGCGGAGGCCAAACGCCGTGGCTGGGGCTCGGTGATGGTTGAGTCGTATGGCGGTATCCTGCAATATCTGGAAACCCAGCTCAAGTATATTTTTTATCGTGGCAACATCTACCCCGGCGCTGAGGCGACGCGCCCCGCCCACCCGGAAAACTGGGGAGAACTCAAGGGCTATGAGCGTTTGAGCGACGAGCAATTGCGCAGCGCTTCCGCTTGGCGCTTTCCCGTGTACGCCGTGGGCTACAACTGGATGGACAGCAATGGCAATGCGGCCGACTACCTCAAGCGACGCATCGACGCGATCCGTGCCGACTGCCGCGAACGTCTGAAACTCAAGGTCGACAAGGTCATTCTGGTGACGCACTCGATGGGCGGACTGGTCGGGCGCATGTGCGCCAAGCGGAATGAAGGCGATATTTTGGGCATCGTGCATGGCGTGCAGCCGGCCACCGGTGCGGCGACTGCGTACGCGCGCGTGCGCGGTGGCTGGGAGTCCAGCATGGCAGTGAGCCGCCTTAAGGACAGCGCTAAGTCGTTCGCTGGTGCGTGGGCGCTTGGCTGGACAGGGCGAGAGGTGACGACCGTATTCGCTGCCGGCGCAGGTCCGCTCGAATTGTTGCCCAATAAATCCTATGGCGCCGGCTGGCTTAACGTGACGTTCAAAGGGCACGGGCGCCGTGAGGAGACACCCCTGTTTAGCTTGCCCAAGGCTGATCCATATACGGAAATCTACCGCGTGCCGCACAAATGGTGGCGGCTGGTACATCCGTGGGCGTTGGTTGAAAGCGGCGCGCGTGAAAACAATTCTGCGATAGACATAGCATGGAATGACTATGTCACGAAACTCGACAAGGCCAGTGGCTTTCACGCCGAACTGGCCACGTACTACCATCCTGAAACCTACGCCTACTGTGGCGCCGACGACAACCGGCAGGCTTGGCATCGCGTGAACTGGAAACTCAGTGATCCAGCGGGGAGCGCTTCGGTGGCCCCGGTGCAAGAACCGACGGAACTGGAGGCGCTCGACGGCGTGCTCGAATCCGATCCGATGACGGGTTATTGCTATGTGCGCAATCCAGCCAGTGCGCGGCAAGAGACTTACTACCATCCCGTGAGCGGTGTCGCACTCGGCAAAGGCCAACACGTCGACACCCTGCTGGCAAGTCTGAGCGGACAGGACGATGCTGGCGATGCGACGGTGCCGGCGCATTCGGGCCTCGCTCCGAAGCCGAAGGTAGGTTTTTTTGCAAAGATGCAAGGTTTCGACCATCAGGACAGCTACGAGGATAAAAAAGTACGGGAGGTAACCCTCTATTCGATCATCCGTCTGGCCGCGCAGGCCGAGCCGCTCGCATGAAACGCTATCTGACTTGGACCATTGGCGGCGCCCTCGTCCTGTGGGCCATCAGCCACGCAATTCACTTTTATCGCATCACCTTTCCGGACCGGACGCACACGATGATCGACACCCTCAAGGACATGCAGACCTTTTGCGTTGGGCGTTTTTTAATTGATTTGCCGAGGGGAACGAAGATTACGGTGGCAATGGGTACTGCCCGTGGTGCCCACTTCATCGCAGAATCACCCATGACTCGTGCGAAATTTGGATGGAAAGTGAAGGATCGGTGGGCGGAAGTAGAGCCCAT
>CBDTZF010000426.1:0-2434 GCA_965364825.1 uncultured Rhodocyclaceae bacterium
GCCAGCACGCTGTCGCTGCCGAGAAAACGTGCGCCGGCCACTGATGCATTGAGCGTGAGGCTGCCGGCTGGCTCGCCATCGGGCAGCGACCAAATCTGCACGCCGCCGTCGTGCCATCCGAGCAGGCGGTGCCCATCCGCATCGAGCGTAGTACCCGCGATGCCATCCGCGACCAATGCACGCGCCGCGTTCGCCGGACTCCACAACCAAACCCCTCCGAGGATGTCTCGCGAAACCACATGGCGTTGCGCCGCGATGAGCGCCTCGTCCACGGGTTCGGCAAGCGTCGATTGCGCGAGCGTCGCGCCGCTGTGCAAATCATGCAAGGTGGCGTTTCGGCCGGCCCACGCCAGCAGCATGGCGTCTCCGCTGCGCACGTAAACGCCTTCCGGCGCCGCGGGCAGCGTAATCATGCCGGTCAATTCGAGACCCCCGCTGAGCACGCCCGCGGCAATGAGCGCGCTGTCGCGGGCTTGATCGGCCTTGGTCAGGTCGGCCGCACGCGCAAAATAGTGTGCGGCCTTGAGCGCGTCGCCGCTGGCGTCGCGTGCCGACACGGCGCTGCTCCAGTAGCTTGCAACCAGGCTGGCGCGGGTGGCCTTGAGTTGCTGCCACAGCACAACGCCCAGGCCGCTCACCGCAAAGAGCGCGACGACAACGCCCACTTCGAGCGCCAGCCAGCGCCGGCGCGCGCGGCGCGCTGCTTTGGTGCTCGCCGCAATGAAGGCACGCAGGGTGTCCTCCAGTTCGGTCTCGCGCTCGTTCAGCCAGCGGTGCGCTTCAGCCAGCGGACCGCCACGCAACAGCAGCCCCTGATCTTTCGGCGCCGCCTGCCAGGCGTCGGCCTCGGGGCGCAAGTGCTGACGCCACAGCAGAAACGCGCGGTCTTCGTCGAGCCAGCGTTTGAGCCGGTCCCAGGCGCGGAAAAGCGCTTCGTGGGCGACTTCCAGCGTTCGTGCGCCCTCGCCGCCCTCGCCCTTATCTTCCTGTCCCGACACCAACAGACGCGCCTTGACGAAAGCTTCCATGAGCGGATGAATGGCTTCGGGGATGTCCTGCCAGCGCACCGCGCGGCGGGTGTATTGCCCTTCGGGATCGACCCGCACCATGTGGCGAAACGCACGGCGCAACTCGGTGATCTGCGGCCGCGTCGGTTTGAGCGCAGCGAGCACGGCGTCGGCTTCCTGCCGAATCGCGCCTTCGAGTCCGCCGATCCGCTCGCTGTATTCGTTCAGCGTGATAATGCCGTCGTCACCGAAGTCCCGCCACAGCCGGTTGAGCGTGAACGCGAGCAGCGGCAGCGCGTCGGCGGTGCCGGTGTCCTGCACCATGGTTTCGACCAGCCCGGATTCCAGCTCGATGCCGGCAACCTGGGCGGGTTTGCTGATGATCTCGGAGAAGTGGCGCGGCGTCATCGGACCCAACGACATTTCGCGAAACGGCATCTGCCGCCATGCGGGGTGTGACTGCACCGCGCCGAGATAGTCGGCGCGCAGCGTCGCCAGGCAATACAGATCGCCTGCGTCGCCGGCCAGCGCGGCACGCAGCAGATCGACGAATCGTTCCGCCGCTGCGCCATCGCTGGTGGTGACGAGTTCTTCCAGCTGATCAACGACCAGCAGCACCGCGCGCCGCTGCCCGTCTTCTCCCTCGTCTACCGACGCCGCCACCGCGGCGGCAAGCGCTTGATCGCTGGTGTCGTCAATGAGGCGTGCGCGCACGCTCTCCGGCAGCGCGCGCGCCAGTTCTTCGACCGGCTGCTGCATCGGACGCATCGGCGCCAGCACCTGCCAGTCGGGCATGCGCGAGAGCTTGGGGATGACTCCGGCGCGCACCAGCGACGACTTGCCGCTTCCCGAAGTTCCCACCAGCACCAGCAGGCGGTCACCGCCGTAGCGGCGCATCTGCGCCAGCGTGTCGAGGCAGCGGCGCTGATCCTCCTCACGACCAAAATACACCGCCGCGTCGGCCGCCTGGAAAGGCGTCAGACCAGGGTATGGCGGGCGATGCACGTCCCAGTCGAACATGTCGGTGGGGTCGAGTCCGGCACTGCGCATGCCGCGCCACAGGCGTTCGTAACCGGTTTCGGCGTCGAGGCGCAGATCGGTGGTTTGCGTGTCGCGCAGCACCGGGCGCAATTCGCAGTCGTCGATGATCAGCGGAAAGAGTTGTTTGCCGAGGGCGCGTGCATGGGTGATTTCGGCGAAGCACCAGTCGGAGGCCATCGAGTGCGCGCTGCACAGCACCACGACACCGCTGCAGGCCCGCAACCGCGCATAGATTTCGCGCTCCCAGTCCCGTCCCGCGGGGATACCGTCGGCCGGATCGAAATCAAGAAACAGCGACTGGTAGCCCTGCGCACGCAGCCGCGCCGCCACATCGTCGGCCGCGGCGTTGTCTCGACTGCTGTGGCTGATGAAGATCCCTGACACAG
>CBDTZF010000427.1:0-2430 GCA_965364825.1 uncultured Rhodocyclaceae bacterium
CAGCAGCGGCTGAGTTTTCAGTCGAGACGGGCGTGGCCGAGACGCTCGGCGTCAAGGTTGGCGACAGCGTGACCTTCGATGTGGCCGGCCAGCGCATTCGCGCGCCGGTGACCAGCGAGCGCACGTTGAGTTGGGATTCCATGCGCGTGAATTTCTTCTTCATCGGCTCACCGGCCGCGCTCGCCGACTATCCGGCCAGTCTCATCACCAGCTTTCATCTCGATCCGGCGCACGCGAATTTCGGCTTCGATCTCACGCGCGCCTTTCCGAATATTTCGCTGATCGATGTCGGCGCCGTCATGGCGCAGGTTGAAGGCATCATCGACCGGCTCATTACAGTGGTCGAGCTGGTCTTCGGCTTCGCCGTGCTGGCGGGCGTGGTGGTGTTACTGGCGGCGCTTCAGTCGACGCAGGACGAGCGTGCGCAGGAGTTTGCCGTCATGCGCACACTGGGCGCGCGAACGCGCCAGTTGCGCGAAACGCTGATCGTTGAATTTGCGGTCCTCGGCGCCATCGCCGGTGCACTCGCGGGCGTTGGTGCAAGCCTGGTGGGGTGGCTGCTGGCGGCACGTGTATTCGAGATGGACTATGCGCCGGCGCTGACGCCGGTGGTGGTCGGCGCGCTGGTGGGCGCTGTGGGTGTGCTGGCTGCGGGGTGGTTGGGGGCGCGATCATTGCTGCGCCAATCGCCACTCGCGCTGCTGCGCGACGCGGCCTGAGTCAGCCAGCACGCGCTGCTATACTCGCCGCACTTTTGTGCATAGGCTTTACCCGTGTTTCCGGTGACACAAATCCAGTTGCTTTACGGGTTCGGCGCGATCCTCGTCGTGCTTTTGATTGCCGTCGTGTGGCTGATCAGCCGCCTGCAGAATCTGCAACGCGCCTTGCCGGAGACACTGGGCGCGTCGGTGCATGAGTCGCTCGAAGCGCAACACCGCCAGATGCTTAACGATTTGCATCGCGGCTTGATCGGTCAGGCCGATCGTCTGATGGCGGCCGGGCAGGGGCAGAGTGAGCAATTGCGCACGCGTGTCGACGCCGAACTCAAGACGACGCGCGATGCCCTGCATATCCTGCACGCCGGCATGCAAACGCAGCTCGGTGAGGCGCGCAGCGACACACGCCTGCAGTTGACCGCGCTGAACAACGCCATGGTCAATGGCCAGAACGTGTTACGCAGCGACTTGATCGAACAGACGCTCAACAAGCTCGGCGAGCATGCGCGCGCCGACCGGGAACTGCTGCAAACCGGTTTGCGCAGTTCGTCCGAACAACTGGCACAGAGTATTGATCTGCTCACGCGCAGCGTGAATGAAAGACTTCAGGTTATCACCGGGCAGGTGCATGAGCGGCTCGACGAGGGGTTCCGCAAAACCAACGAAACCTTCACCAATGTGATGGCACGGCTGGCCACGATCGATGAAGCACAGAAAAAAATCGATGGGCTGACCACCAACGTGGTGAGCCTGCAGGAGTTGCTCGGCGACAAGCGTGCGCGCGGCGCCTTTGGTGAAGTCCAGCTCGAAGCGCTGGTGCGCAATATGTTGCCGCCGGATGCGTTCGAGTTTCAGGTCGGGCTGCCGGGCAATGTGCGAGCGGATTGCGTGATTACCTTGCCGGAGCCGACGGGCCGAGTGGTGGTGGACTCGAAATTCCCGCTGGAAAACTATCACCGCATGTTCGACACCTCACTGGGTGATCTGGATCGCCGCGCCGCGCAAAGCACGTTCCGCGCGGACGTGAGGCGTCATGTCGATGCGATTGCCGAAAAATACATCGTGCCGGGCGAGACCTCCGATGGCGCCGTGATGTTCGTGCCCGCGGAGGCCGTTTTTGCCGAGATTCATGCGTCCCACCCGGAAGTGGTCAGCTATGCACAGCAAAGGCGGGTGTGGATCGTATCGCCGACCACCTTGATGGCGGTGCTCAACACGGCGCGTGCGGTGCTCAAGGATATCGAGACACGCAAGCAGATCCATGTCATCAAGGACGCGCTGGCCAAGTTGGCGCG
This sequence comes from uncultured Rhodocyclaceae bacterium, assembly GCA_965364825.1. Classification (GTDB taxonomy): domain Bacteria; phylum Pseudomonadota; class Gammaproteobacteria; order Burkholderiales; family Rhodocyclaceae; genus Nitrogeniibacter. The sequence continues at coordinate 2,012 of CBDTZF010000427.1, forward strand.
CGATTTCAACCGTTTCGACGATCGCATGCAGGCGCTTGCGCGGCACATCGAGCAGGCCGGAAATGACGTCAAGGACGTGCAGACCAGCTCGCGAAAGATCACTGCGCATTTCAGGAAAATCGAGGCGGCAGAGGTGGACGAGTTACCCGGAATACTCAGTGAGGAGGACGCACCGCCGGCGAGCAGCTAGTACTCTGTCGAGGTGGTATTTACGAGATCCGTCAGCCGCCGATGTAGGACATCTCGATGCGTTTGAGATCGTGCGTGTTGTCGCTGCGGATCTCTGAGTAGCGGTCGTTTCGCTGCTGCCAGACGTTCGAAATCAATGCCGCGAGATCGGCGTCGCTTGCGCCTTCACGCAATGGACCACGCAAATCGTGGCCCTGTCCGGCAAACAGGCAGGTGAACAGCTTGCCTTC
>CBDTZF010000428.1:0-2429 GCA_965364825.1 uncultured Rhodocyclaceae bacterium
ATCGAGCGCCTGCAGGATCGCTTCGGCATGGCTGGTGAGTTCTTCCAGTGCCGCCGCCGAGTTGTCGGGATGCTCGATGCGCAGCAATTCCACCTTGTCGAACTGGTGCTGGCGGATCATGCCGCGCGTGTCGCGCCCGTATGAGCCGGCTTCGGAACGGAAACACGGGGAGTGGCAGACGAATTTGAGCGGCAATTGTTCGGCCGCCACCATCTCGCCGCGCACGATGTTGGTCACCGACACTTCCGAAGTCGGAATCAGATAGAACTTGCCGCCGTCGGCCTTGGTCACCGAGAACAGGTCGTCCTCGAACTTGGGCAGCTGCCCGGTGCCGAACATGCTGTCCGCGTTGACCAGATAGGGCGTGTAGATTTCAGTGTAGCCATGCTTGGCGATGTGCGTGTCGAGCATGAACTGCGCCAGCGCGCGGTGCAGCCGGGCAACGCCACCGCGCATCATCGCGAAGCGCGAACCGGCGATCTTGGCGGCAGTTTCGAAATCAAGGCCACCCAGCGCGGCGCCGACGTCGACGTGGTCACGCACCTCGAAATCGAAACGGCGCGGCGCACCCCAGCGCGTTGCCTCGACGTTCGCCGCCTCGTCGGCGCCGACCGGCACGTCCGCCGCCGGCAGGTTGGGCAGCGTCGACACGAAGGCGTCAATGCGCGTGAGCAGATCGCTCAGCGCGTGCTCGCTGGATTTGAGTTCGTCGCCCAGGCTGCTGACTTCCGCCAACACGGTACTGGCGTCCTCCCCCTTGGCTTTGAGCATGCCCACCTGTTTGGAGAGCGCGTTGCGCTGCGCCTGCAAGGCCTGAGTGTGGGACTGCAACTGCTTGCGTTCGGCTTCCAACGTAGTGAAGGCATCGCTGTCGAGCGTCACGCCGCGCGTCGCCAGTGCGGCGGCCACAGTGTCGATCTTGTTACGGAATATCTGGATGTCGAGCATTTGAGAACCTCACCCAAGAGGGCATGAATCAGTGGCAACAGCTTGTATTGTAAACCTTTCAGGTATGCATTTGGCACGAACGGTGCAACGCACCATTGGGACGTACTATCAAGTACTGAAAAACGAGAGACAAGTCCAACTTGAAAAACCCTGCACGTAGCGTAGGCTTAACAAATAGCCACACACAATACGGTTGCGTCAGACGACCGAAAATCGGACTTGAGGAGAATCACAATGCTGTCGATTCGCGACTGTTTGGACTATTGCGATCTCACCGACGACGAGGTATCAGTCATCGCTGAGCACCAGGATATTACCGATGTCGCCGCGGCTACCATGGCTTGCGGTTTGGTTCAGACATCTGCAGGTACATTGCTGCTCACGCAAATTATGGAAGACCTGCTCGAACGCGCCCAAATGGCGGGCCGTTCCGACAAAGCGGCGATCGCGCGCGACGTGCTGGCGCAGTTCAAGATCGATCACCCGGTACACCACTGACGCACGGCCTGCACGCCTTCGCGGGCAGGCCCGTCATTCCTTGCTTTCCGTTGAGGCTTGCGCGTCCATGGCGCGCAAAGTATCAAGCTTTTCGCGGATTTTGGCCTCCATGCCATGCGAAGTGGGTTGATACCAGCGCGGCTCACCGATCTCGTCGGGCAGGTAGCGTTCGCCCGCCGCGTAGCCGCCGGTCTCGTCGTGGGCGTAGCGGTAACCTTCGCCATGACCGAGTGATTTCATCAGCCGCGTGGGGGCATTGCGCAGGTGCATCGGCACCGGTCGCGAACCATCCTCGGCAATGAAGCGGCGCACCGCCTTGAAGGCCGAATAGACTGCATTCGACTTCGCCGCGCAGGCCATGAAGACCGTCGCCTGCGCCAGCGCCAGTTCACCTTCGGGCGAGCCCAGACGCTCATACACCGCGCATGCCTGGAGCGTCATGTCGAGCGCGCGCGGGTCGGCCAGACCGATGTCTTCACTGGCCATGCGCACCAGCCGTCGACCGATGTACAGCGGGTCGGCGCCGCCATCGAGCATGCGGCACAACCAGTACAGCGAAGCATCCGGATCAGAGCCGCGAACCGATTTGTGCAGCGCGGAAATCTGGTCGTAAAAAGCGTCGCCGCCCTTGTCGAAACGACGCAGATTGCGTGACAAGGTGGCATCGACGAAATCCGCCGTGACGTGATCCACCGACGCCGTATGCGCCGCCGTCGCCAGTTGCTCTACCAGACCGATCACGCGGCGTCCGTCGCCATCGGCAAAACCGATCAGCCGCCCGCGTGCGTCGTCATCGAAGCGCAATTGTGCATCGGCGACCTGCAACGCGCGATCGAGCAGCACGCCCAGATCCGCTTCACTCAGCGGTTCGAGCACGTACACGGCGGCGCGCGAGAGCAGCGCGGCGTTGACCTCGAACGACGGGTTTTCGGTGGTGGCGCCGATGAAGGTCAGCAGCCCCTGCTCCACAAACGGCAGAAACG
>CBDTZF010000429.1:0-2415 GCA_965364825.1 uncultured Rhodocyclaceae bacterium
AGTCGAGTAGGTTGGGCAGAGCACAGCGAAGCCCAACGTTTGGCGACCACCGAGATGTTGGGCATCCTGCGTCAGCCAACCTACGAAGCTGATTCCAGACCTTAAAACGAAAAAAAACGCAGCCAAGGCTGCGGTTTTTTCGTGGCGACTCGATGACTCAGGAATCGATGATAATGCCCGATTCACCGCTGCCGCTCATCGCCAGCATCAGCTCATTGATGCGTTTGACGAAAGTCGCCGGATCGTCGAGTGTGCCGCCTTCGGCCAGCAAGGCCTGATCGAACAGCACCGATGCCCAGTCATCGAAGCGCGCGCCCGATTTCTCGAGGCGTTTGACCGCCGGATGCGCCGGATTGATTTCGAGGATCGGTTTGCTCGGGGGCGCCTCCTGGCCCGCAGCCTTCAGAATGCGCGCCAGATTCATCCCCATATCGTCTTCGTCGGCCACCAGACACGCGGGCGAGTCGGTGAGCCGGTGCGTCACGCGGACATCCTTGACGCGCTTGTCGAGGCTGGCCTTCATCTTCTCGAGCAGATCCTTGTATTCGTCGGCCAGTTTCTCAGCCTGCTGCTTTTCTTCAGCGTCTTCCAGACCGCCCAGATCGAGACCGCCCTTGGCAACCGACTGCAACTGTTTGCCATCAAAATCGGTCAGGTTGCCGATCACCCATTCATCCACACGATCGGCGAGCAACAGCACTTCGATGCCCTTCTTGCGGAAGATTTCGAGGTGCGGGCTGTTTTTCGCGGCGTTGAAGGTCTCGGCGGTCACAAAGTAGATCTTCTCCTGCCCTTCCTTCATGCGACCGATGTAGTCGGCGAGCGACACCGTGGCGTCCGCCGTATCGGTGTGCGTCGAGGCGAAACGCAATAACCCGGCGATCTTGTCCTTGTTCGACGTGTCCTCGCCGATACCCTCTTTCAGCACCTGACCGAAGGCTTCCCAGAAGGTCGCGTACTTCTCCGCTTCATTCTTTGCCATATCCTCGAGCATGCCGAGAATGCGCTTGGTGCAACCGGCGCGGATGGTGTCGATGTCCTTTGATTCCTGCAGGATTTCACGCGACACGTTGAGCGGCAGATCGGCGGAATCGACCACACCGCGCACAAAGCGCAGATAGGTCGGCATCAGCTTTTCAGCATCGTCCATGATGAACACGCGCCGCACATAGAGCTTGATGCCGTGGCGCGCGCCGCGATCCCACATATCGAAGGGCGGCGCCGACGGAATGTAGAGCAACTGCGTGTATTCGTGTCGGCCCTCGACACGGGCGTGCGTCCATGCCAGCGGTTCGCCGAAATCATGGCCGACGTGTTTGTAGAACGCCTTGTACTCGTCGTCCGTAATCTCGTTGCGCGGCCGTGCCCACAACGCGCTGGCCTGGTTGACGGTTTCGTCTTCGTCAGTCGCGACCTGGGCTTTCTTCTCGTCGTCCCATTCTTCTTTCTTCATCACGATCGGCTGAACGATGTGATCCGAATACTTGCGCACCAGTTCGCGCAAGCGCCAGCCGTTGAGCAAATCGTCCTGATCTTCACGCATGTGCAGCGTGATCTCGGTGCCACGGTCGGCCTTTTGGATCGCTTCGATCTCATACTCACCCGCGGTATCGCCGGTGATCATGCTCTCCCACTGCACGCCTTCTTCGGCGGCGAGACCGGCACGCCGCGTGCGCACCGTCACCTTGTCAGCAACGATGAATGCGGAATAGAAGCCGACGCCGAACTGACCGATCAGGTGCGCATCCTTCTTCTGGTCGCCGGTGAGCTGGCCGAAGAATTCCCGCGTTCCGGATTTGGCGATAGTGCCGAGGTTGGAAATCACCTCGTCGCGGCTCATGCCGATTCCGTTATCGCTGACAGTGAGCGTGCGTGCGTCGGCGTCGAATCCAATGCGAATTTTCAGATCGCTGTCGCCCTCGAATAGATCGGCCTTGTCGAGCGCTTCGAAACGCAGCTTGTCGCACGCATCGGACGCGTTGGAGATCATCTCGCGCAGGAAAATTTCCCGGTTGGAATACAGCGAGTGAATCATGAGGTGGAGCAACTGCTTCACTTCGGCTTGAAAATTCATCTTTTCGGCTTGCGCGGTGTGTTCCCCGGACATTTTATGGTCTCCATTCAATCGGATTTTTCACTTCCGGGTTATGGGGGCGCCGACGCCGATTTCAAGCCTGTTAACCGAAAACGCCCCGAATGGAGCGTTTTTGGGCAGGCGCGTCGGACTGTACTCAACCCAGAATGTGGTAACCGCCGTCGACATACGCCGTATGACCGGTGAGCGCGCGTGCGGCATCGCTGACCAGACACGCCGCCACCGCGCCGACATCGTCGATCGTCACCTGATGGCGTGCCGGGGCCCGCTCCGCGGCATCGTTGAGCAGCGCTTCGAAGCGATCGATGCCGCTGGCGGCG
>CBDTZF010000430.1:0-2407 GCA_965364825.1 uncultured Rhodocyclaceae bacterium
AGGGCTCGTGCCTGCTGGCCCGCATGGCGGCGTTGCACCTCCTTGTCTGGGGGCCACCCAGGCGGCGTCGTCGCGCCTTGCCCTGCGGGCCAGCCGGCACGAGCGTGACCGCCGATTGAGTGTGAACAGGCCCTGGATCGTCCCCAACAGTCTGCTGTTCAAGAATCCGCTCACCATCCGTACCGATCTCGATCAACGCCGCACCACCATCATCTGCGGCATCGCCTATGACGAAGATGTAGATGAAGCACGCGAAATCATCAATCGCGCGGTCGAGGACTGTACCAGCGTAATCACCGGCAGACGGCCGGTGCAGATCTTCGCGCAGGAATTCGCCGACTCGTCGATCAATTTCGAGATCACCTGGTGGACCGGCTCCAAACCCGTGGACATCCGGCGCTCGCGCGATGAAGTGGTGAGCGCCGTGAAGCGCGCGCTCGACGACGCCGGCATCGAAATTCCATTCCCCTACCGTACACTTACCTTCAATTCGCCGATTCCGTTCGAACCCGTCTCCAAGAGCGAATAGACGGAAAACGCGGCTTTTCCGATAAGGCCGCGCGAGCCCGACAGCGGTGGCCGGCGCTGCTAACACTGAATTCATCACATGACAGGCATCAACGCACTCTTCTTTTTTGCCGGGCTGCTGCTGTTCATCAGTGTGCTTGCCAGCACCGTGTCGGCACGCCTCGGCCTGCCCTTGCTGCTGCTTTTTCTGGTGGTCGGCATGCTGGCAGGCGAGGACGGGCCGGGTGGCATCAATTTCGACGATTTCTTCATCGCCTCGATGACTGGTCAGCTTGCGCTCGCCGTCATCCTGCTCGACGGCGGCCTGCGCACGCAGGTGAGCAGTTTTCGCGTCGCGCTGCGTCCCGCGGCGGTGCTCGCCACCTGGGGCGTCGTCGGCACGGCGCTGACGCTGGGCGTATTTGCCACCTGGCTGCTCGACGTCGACTGGCGACTCGGCCTGCTACTCGCCTCGATCGTCGGCTCCACCGATGCGGCGGCGGTGTTTGCGGTGCTGCGCAACAGCGGCGTGCAGCTCAACGAGCGTGTCAAGGCCACGCTCGAAATCGAATCGGGCGCCAACGATCCGATGGCGATCCTGCTGGTCACGGCGTTGGTGGAAATGCTGCTGCAACCGGAGAAAGCGAGCCTTGCGCAATTCGGCCTGACGCTGGTCACCCAGTTGGGCCTTGGCGCGCTGACGGGGATTGCCGGTGGCGCCATCTTGGCGCGTCTGATGGCGCGGGTGACGCTGCCCGAAGGCCTTTACGCACTGCTGATTCTCTCCGGCGGGCTGATCATTTTTGGCGCCACCAACCTGTTTGGCGGCAGCGGATTTCTCGCCGTCTATCTGGCCGGCCTGATGGTCGGCAACCGCCGCACCCATGCCACCGAACATGTGCTGCGCGTGATGGATGGCCTGGCGTGGCTGGCGCAGGCCTGCATGTTTGTTCTGCTCGGCTTGCTGGTGACACCCACGCAACTGCTCGACCACGCCTGGGAAGCGCTCGCCATGGCAGTGTTCCTCACACTGGTGGCGCGGCCGGTGGCCGTGGTGATCGGGCTGTGGCCGTTTCACTACCGACGCAAGGAAGTCGCCTATATTTCCTGGATCGGCCTGCGCGGCGCAGTGCCGATCGTGCTGGCCATCGTGCCGGTAACGATGGGCGTGCCTGACTCACGCCTGCTGTTCGACGTCGCCTTTGCGGTGGTGCTGTTTTCGCTGCTCGTGCAGGGCGCGACGGTACCGGTTGCGGCGCGCCTGCTCGGACTGGTCGTGCCGCCGCGCGACAAACCGGTGGATCGGCGCGAGGTGTGGGTGAGCGAAGAGGCAACGCTCGACCTGCTCGAATTTCGCGTCGCCGCAGGCGCACGCGCCGAGGGGCTGCACCCCGAGCGGGCGACCGACCACATCACGGAAACCGGCACGCGCTGTGTCGCGTTGGTGCGCGACGGTCGCTTGCTCACCGTCGCCGACGACACGCGCCTGGCCGCCGGCGATTCGGTGTGGTTTACCGCAGCAGATTCACAGGCCGAGGCGCTGGCGCGGGTGTTTGGCAGCGGCACGACGCACTTTGGCGCCAAATCGGATTTCTTTGGTGAATTTATCGTCGATGCGACTGCCACGGCAGGCGAACTGGCGGAAGCCTACGGTTTCGAACTGGCGTCCGGTGAGGGCATTCTCGAACTGCACCGCTTCATGCGCAGGCGCCTGGGCCGCCCCGTGGTGGTGGGCGACCGGGTGGAAATCGGCGCCTTCCTGTTGACCGCGCGGGAAGTGGACGCGCGTGGCCAGATCGTCGAGATCGGCCTGAAGTGCCCGTCGCCGGTGAGTGACAATCGGCCTTAGCGTACGGCCTCGCGGTGCGTCGCCGCGCCGCTCACGACGACGAGGCGAATC
>CBDTZF010000431.1:0-2396 GCA_965364825.1 uncultured Rhodocyclaceae bacterium
ATTGTTTGTGCATCGATTTCGTCGTACTGCTTATGCGTACCGATGAAACGAATATAAACAACTCGATATGAGTGGCTGATCCAGACCACCAAACGATATTTGTTTCCGGCAATATTGAACACAATCCGCCCATCTTTGAGAATGCTGGCGCTTGAGAACTGAGCCTTGACTTCGTTCGGCGTAGCCCAATTCGCCTTCAATGTCTCTCGATACCAAGCCAGCCCGGGCTCGATGGAATCGGCATAAGCTGGTGATCTTGACCAATAAGCTTTCAGCGTCGATAGAGCGATGATGCGCATAGGTTCATTGTAGTCCCAACTTGGGACTATCGCAATCCGACGGGAGCTTTTGCTCCAGGTGCGCGAATCAAAGGCGTTCTGACGTGTCCGCGCGGCTTCAAAAAGCGTGCGACGACCCCGATCGACAGCCGCGGCCGGCCGGGCGCCTCGGGTATAATTTCGCGTTTCCCCACTCAGCCGTTTCAGCATGCAAGCGGCTCGAATTCAGGCGCCCCGGCCGATCCACATGAGCAAAATCCTCATCTTGCGCGGCACGCCCGCGTTCTCCGCCGCGCGTCTCGCGCGCCTCGCCACGAACCTCGAAAAAATCGTCCCGCGTTTCCAGGGCGTGCATGCCGAGTTCCGCTATTTCGTGGAGCTGAGCGCGACGCTTGATGCTGCCGCGCGCGACCGTCTGGTCGATCTGCTCGATGCGCATCCGGCGAGCGAAAAGGAACCGGGCGGTGCGTTGCTGTTGGTGACGCCGCGGCTGGGTACGATTTCGCCGTGGTCGTCGAAGGCGACTGATATTGCGCATCAGTGCGGATTCGAGGGCGTGGTGCGCATCGAGCGCGGCATTGCGTATTACGTGGCAGCCAAGGGTGCGCGCGACGCGGTCCGGGCGGCGGTGCTGCCAGCGATTCATGACCGCATGACCGAGGCAGTGCTCGACAGCGATGCCGCCGCCGAGGCGTTGTTTGCGCATTACCCGCCGCAGCCGCTGACCGATGTTGAAGTGCTCTCCGGCGGTCGTGGCGCGCTGGTGGCGGCCAATGGCAGCTTGGGGTTGGCGCTTTCGGATGATGAAATCGACTACCTGGTCGACAACTTCACCCGCATCGAACGCAACCCGACCGACGTCGAACTGATGATGTTCGCGCAGGCCAATTCCGAGCATTGCCGGCACAAGATTTTCAACGCCGATTGGATAGTCGGCGGCCGTCGCGAAGAAAAGACCCTGTTCGGCATGATCCGCGAAACCCACGCGGCGCAACCCGAGGGCACGGTGGTCGCCTATTCGGACAACGCCTCGGTGATTGAAGGCGCGGCAATCGACGCGCTCTATCCCGACGGCGACGGCCACTGGCAGTTTCGCGAAGAGATGACGCACATCCTCGCCAAGGTTGAAACGCACAACCACCCGACGGCGATTTCGCCGTTTCCCGGCGCGGCGACGGGTGCCGGCGGTGAGATTCGCGACGAAGGCGCCACTGGCCGCGGCTCTCGCCCGAAGGCTGGGCTGGCGGGTTTTTCGGTATCCAATCTCGAAATTCCCGACTTCATCCAGCCATGGGAAAAAGGCTACGGAAGGCCCGACCGCATCGCCTCGGCGCTGGACATCATGATCGAGGGTCCGATCGGCGCGGCGGCGTTCAACAATGAATTCGGCCGCCCCAATCTGGCCGGCTATTTCCGCAGCTTCGAGCAGGAAGTGCAGGGCGAAGTGCGCGGCTATCACAAGCCGATCATGATCGCGGGCGGGCTGGGCATCATTCAGGCGCAGCAGTCGCACAAGATCAAGTTCGCGCCCGGCAGCTTGATGATCCAGTTGGGCGGGCCTGGCATGCTCATCGGCTTGGGCGGTAGCGCCGCCTCGAGCATGACCACCGGTAGCAACACTGCCGATCTCGATTTCGCCTCGGTGCAACGAGGCAACCCCGAGATCCAGCGCCGCTGCCAGGAAGTGATCGACCGCTGCTGGCAGCAGGGTGAGGCCAATCCCATTCTGTCGATTCACGATGTCGGCGCCGGCGGTCTCTCCAACGCCATGCCGGAGCTGGCCGACTCGGCTGATCTCGGCGCGCACTTCGAGCTGCGTGAAATTCATATCGAAGAACCCGGCATGAGTCCGCGCGAAATCTGGTGCAACGAATCGCAGGAGCGTTACGTGCTCGCGATCGCGCCCGAGCGCCTCGACGACTTCCGCGCCATCTGCACGCGCGAGCGCTGCCCGTTTGCCGTGGTTGGTGAGGCAACCGTCGACGGCCATCTGAGGGTGACTGATCGCCAGTTCGGGAATACGCCGGTCGACATGGAAATGCAGGTGTTGCTCGGAAAGCCGCCGAAGATGACGCGCACCGTGTCGCGCCGCGCGGTGTACCTGCCGCCTTTCGACGT
>CBDTZF010000432.1:0-2379 GCA_965364825.1 uncultured Rhodocyclaceae bacterium
GCAGGTCGCTTGAGCGGGTAACCGTGGAACGGTGCAATACGGCTGCGCCTATTGACACCCTACGCAGTCGTGCATCGATCGGTCCGCCCCGCCCATCGTAGGGTGTCAATAAGCGAAGCGCATTGCACCGAACAGCTGTACGAAGCGAAGCATCAGGGTAGAAGCCGGGTGGCGTGTGAGGTGCGGCAAGTGGCTTGAGCGTGCAACCGTGGAACGGTGCGATACGGATGCGACTATTGACGCCCTACGCGGCCGTCGACCGATCCGACCGCCCGCTCGTCGTAGGGTGCAATATCCGAGGGGCATTGCACCGATCAACGGTTGGATGGTGCAATGCGCTTCGCTTATTGACACCCTACGTGGTTAAGTCAACCGAGCGTCAGCGGCTGAGTCGCGGGAAGAACAACGTTATCACCGCGGCGAGGTTGAGTTCGGCTTCTTCGCGGATTTCGGGTAACGCGGTTTCTGGCAGATCGAGTTGACGCCACACGGCCGGGTTGACGGCTTCGGTGGCCTCTTCGCTGGACAGTCCGCGGCGATCGGCGTCAGCAACGCGATTGGCGAGATTGATGATCGCCGCTTCCAGCCAGTGGTCGCCGGCAGTGACCGGGGTGTGCTGGCCGCCGACGACGGTGCCGAAGATACGTGGCAGGCGCCAGCTTTCCAGCAGCGCACAGCCGACTTCAGCATAGTCGGCGCCGATGATGCGGTGTTCGACCAGATGCAGCGGTTCACCGGTGTCGTCGGCAGTTTGCTGTGCGGCGTCGGTCATTTCGGGCACGGTCAGATACATCACCAGGTGCCCCAGGTCGGCGAGCAGTCCGATGAGGAACAGACGCTCGGCATCGAGCAGTCCGCAACGCCTTGCCGTCACTCGCGCCGTCAGCCCACGCAGCACGCTCAGCCGCCAGAAGGTGCGCATGTCCATGCGTTCGGGGGCTACGTTGTCGAACACTTTGCCGAGCGACATGGCGAGCACGATGTCATGGAGTTGCTGCATACCGAGGATTTGCACGGCGCGCATGATGTCGCCGATCTGCCCGGAGAATCCATACAGCGGACTGTTAACGACCTGTAGCACGCGCCCAGCGATGACGCCATCGTGCGCGATCAGCCGTGCCACGTCGATCAGTGAGCTGTCGGGCGCCTCGAGCGCCTCGCGAATGCGGTGATAGACCGCCGGGAGGCTTCGTAGGGTATCGCAGGCGGCGACAATCTCGTGGGGGCTGTGCATTAAGGTGTCCGCATTTCAGGGTTGTCTGAGCTAACGGCATTGCCGGACGCGGGCTTTAGTGCGCGCGACACAATGAAACACGGGCTGCGTTGGTCTTTGGCGACGATCAGCACAAAACGCATCAGCGTCGTAGGTTGGGCAGACGAAGGAAGCCCAACGTTTTGCTTGATAGGACTTCACCGATCGTCGCCAAGGCCGCCCACCGAAAGACCGGATTTATCCGGCCAAGTGGTGTCGACACGATGGATTGCGGATATACGCTCCTATTCCCGCGAGCGTTTGAAGACCAGCGGTTGGGTGCGCGCAATCTCGGGCTGCAAGGTGCTGTGGTCGATCGAAAAGGTTTCTTCGAGCAGTGTGTTAAGGCGCGTGAGGGTTTCCGGCCAGCGGCTGGTTTCGGTCACCACGACATGCGCCGACAGTGCAATGCGACTGTTGCCCAGGCTCCAGATATGCAGATCGTGCACCGAGGTCACGCCCTCCACCGCGGCCATCGCCCGGCCCACTTCGCGCAGCGAGAGCGATTCGGGTACCCCGTCGAGCAGCGTGGTCATCACTTGACGCAGCAGATTTACTGTGGAGGCAAGAATGAGCCCGCAGATGAGCATCGAGAGCAGCGGGTCGATCGGCATCCAGCCGGTGAACTGGATGACCAGCCCGGCGGCCAGCGCGGCGACCGAGCCCAGCAGGTCGCCAATCACATGCAGCAGCGCGGCACGCGTGTTGAGATCGGAACCGCCGCGGCTGAGCAGCCAGGCCGCGCCGATGTTGATGACGAGGCCGATCAGCGCGACCACTGTGACGGTGCCGCCGGCGACGGGTTGTGGATCGAGCAAGCGCAAAATGGCGTGCCAGGAAATTGCGATGATCACCGCGAGCATGAGAATGGCGTTGAGGAGCGCAGCGAGGCTTTCTGCGCGACCGAAGCCATACGTCAGACGGTGACTGGGCGGGCGGCGCGAAAGCCACGCCGCACCGGCGGCAAGGCCCAGCGCGAGGCTGTCGGTGATCATGTGGCCGGCATCGCCAAGCAGCGCGAGCGAGCCGGCCCACCAACCGGCGAGGGCTTCGACGATTGCGTAGCCGGCGGTCAGGCAGAGGGCAAAGAGCAGCGCGAATCGTGTCGCGTTCTGGCCGTGACTGTG
>CBDTZF010000433.1:0-2376 GCA_965364825.1 uncultured Rhodocyclaceae bacterium
TGCCCAGCACGCTTTGCAGCGCCAAATCATGGCGCAGCCGATCATGATCGTTCAGGTCCTCGTAGCCTTGAACCACGCCATACACGCGTTGGCGCAGCATCTGCGCCACACTGTGCTCGATACGATCCGGATCGCGCTCATCGGGTAGCACCGCCGCGACCTGCTCGAGTAGCCCCAGTTGCTTGTCGGCACGCTGTACCAGCAACAGACCAGCATCAGAGGTGACATCACCGCCGTCAAATCCAACCTCGATCCGGCGCCGACCCACACTCCCAAACAAATCGTGTTGAGCGGTACAATCTGGCATCGGTGGAGCCTCCCTGAATTTGGTCTCGATACCCAGATTCTAAGCGGCTTTGCACGGCTCCACCGACCCCTTCTGATGAAATATCCGGGCTAGGTGCGTCAAGATCGAGCGCCGGGTTGAATTGAGTGCGGTAGTTCAGCGTGGCGTCGAACACCTGCACCCGGTTGTTGCCCGAATCGACTATATACACGCTGCCGTCGGCGGCCGCCTCGACATCGTGCGGGCTTGAGAACTCGCCGTCCTGCGCGCCGCGACGGCCGATCGTGCGCTCGAGCCGGCCGTCGCGAAACACGCTCAAGGTGCCGGCGCGGGTGTTGGTGACGATCACGCGCCCGTCCGGCGCGACGGCGACACCTTCGGGGCCGGAGAGGCCGGTGAGCTCGCCGGCCAGCATTGCGTTGGCGCCGCGCACCTCGTAAATGGCGACCCGATCGTTGCCAGTGTCCGCCACCAGCAGGCGGCCGTTTTGGTCGAATTCGGCATCGTGCGGATTCGACAACTGGCCCTCACCGAAGGCGCCGACTGGCTTCAAGGTCATCGCCTCGACCACCTGCATGCGGCTGTTGCGCATGTCGGTGACGAAGAGCAGTTTGCCATCGGGCGACATCGCCGCATCGTGCGGTTGCGCCAATCCCTCGGCCAGCTCGGCGATCTGCGTAACGCGTAGCGCCGGTGCGGCGAGCGCGGATTGCGCGAGAAGGAAAAATGCAACGAAGAAGATAACGCGTATGGTCAGATCTCCTTTCTGTCGACCTCAGTTCGGGTCGATCGCGCCAAGCCATTGCGGCGAGTCCGTGCCGTTGAGCTGGAAGATGCTGCCACTGCCCGCCGGCGTGCCGCGACCCGTCAAACCACTGACCGTGACCTGATGCGTCACCAGCACCACCGGAGCGCCGTCGGTGGGCAAGCGGGCAAGAAACCCGCGCAAGGCCGCAAGTGTTTCCACCTGTGCGTCAGGGCGGCCGAAAAACGAATTGAGTGCTTGCAGCGGTTCGACGGGGCCAAGCGCCAGAAGTTGCGCCGTCTCGCGGCAGCGGCACCACTCGCTCGAATAGACACTGGCTTGCGTGACACCCGCTGCCATCAAACGCGCGCCCAATGCCCGGGCCTGCGCCCGGCCAGCATCGTTCAGATTGCGCTGGGTGCTGCAGTCGTCAAGCTGCAAGTTCGGTGGATCGCCAACGCCGGGCGCCAGCGCATGGCGCACAATCAACACGCGTCCCGGATGGGCGAGTTCGGACACGGGCAGGCCATCGGCCGCCGAGGCAAAACGCCCTGAAAACAACGCCACGCCAATGCAAATCAGGAAAAATAAACAACGTCTCATTTCCGCAAATGTTAGCCCAAACACCACGGTGGGATCGCGCGAACAGAGGTGTCTTCCGCTACGGCTCGCGCACCAGCCGGAATCCGATGATGATGTGTTTCATCGCGACCGGACGCCCGTGGCGCGCCGCCGGCCGGCACACGCCACAGCCCTTGTCGTCCCACGAACCGCCCTTGACGATGGCGCGCCCCGAGCCGACTGGGGTCGATGTCCACTCATACACCTGGCCTGCCGCGTCGAGCACACCGTACGGGCTCGCGCCCGCAGGGTAGCGCCCGACCGGCGTGGTGTCGAAGGGCCCGGCGTCATGGCTGTTGAGGCGCGCCGGATCAAACGTTGCACCCCACGGAAACGCGCGCCCGTCGACGCCGCGCGCCGCCTTCTCCCATTCCAGTTCCGTCGGCAGACGCCATCGCTGGCCGGTACCCTGGCTGAGCCAGTCCGCATATGCCGTCGCATCGGCAAGGCTCACCAACACGACTGGATGATCCTCCCAGCCGACGGGCGGGTGGCCGTTCAGCTACGCAAAACGCCGGGTACGTTCATACGGATGAATCAGTCCGTAAGCATTCCACGTCGCCCGGTCCACGTCAGGGGCGCGATGTCCCGTTGCGGCGACGAACACGGCGTACTGGCGGTTGGTGATCGGCGTGGCAGTGATCGCGTAAGCCGCAGTCTGCGCCGGCTCGCGCTCACGCTCTCCCTCATACCAAGCCTGATCGCGCGTCACGGAATGACCGTA
>CBDTZF010000434.1:0-2373 GCA_965364825.1 uncultured Rhodocyclaceae bacterium
CTGCAGTCGCGCGCCGATTGCCGAAGCGCAGGTGAGGCTGGCGGCGGGCGCCGGGTTGTCGTGCGAGACGAACAGCGAGTGGCCGGCAAATTCATCGTTGTAATCGCGCGCTTCACCCTGCCACACCCACGGTTTGAGTTCGTGCTCGCTCACCGAATCGTGGTGGATGGAGAGGAAGAAATCGGCGTTCGGCACCGCCCTGGGGCGATCGCGCAGCGTGGCGATGCGTCCGTCGTCATTGACCAGATGCGCCGCAATGCCGAGATGGATGAGCGCGGCGGCGACCTCGCGCGCCAACTCGCGATTGAATTCGAACTCGCTGCGCCCGCGCGCGCTGGTCGCCCCCGAAGCGGCCAGCGTGTGGCCGACATCGACCGCCACCACCGGCGGTCGCGCAAGCGCCGGTAAGGCAACGAAGCCACACAACAACACGATCAGACGACGCAAAGTCATCGCGCCAGTGTAGCGAGCGCGCGGCTCACCACCAGCGCATCACGCCGAAAACGGCGAAACTCACCGCGACCGCGAGCAGCAGCTTCCCGCTCAGGCGCGCCACCAACGCCGCCACCACGGTGCCGATCAGCCACGGATTCTCGACGCTGAGCTGCGGCGTGCCACCCGGCGCCAAGGCCAGCGGCACGATGATCGCGGTCAGCACGGCTACCGGCACATGCCGCAGCGCGGCGCGCACCGTGGGCGGAAAACGAAGGTGATGACCGAAGACGAGAAAGCTGGCGCGCGTCAGATACGTCAACAGAAACATGCCGGCGAGCAGTAGAAAAACGTTCGTTGCGTTCATCGTGTTCATTCGACCTCCGTGGCGGAACGCGCGGCACGTCGGTCCATCAGCACCCCGGCGGCGACGCCCGCGAACGCGGCGAGCATGAGGCCGAGCTGGTAGGGCAGGCCGCGCGCCAGCCACGCTACCCCGCCCGCCACCAGCGCGACCATCACCGCCGGCGGCGCGCGCAGTTGTGGCGCCACCATCGCGGCAAAGGTGCCGATCAGCGCGAACTCGAGTCCCCAACTCACCAGATCGGGAAACTGCTGGCCGAGCCAGGCGCCGACCGCGGTCCACAACAGCCAGTTGCAATAGAAGCCGCCACCCGCACCCAGCGCATAGGGCAGCAGATCGGCCGGACCACGCTCGACGAGTCGTTTTTCGATCACCACGAAGGATTCATCGGTCAGCCAGAAGGCCACCAGCACGCGCCAGCGCAAGCCCCAGCCGTGCGCCGCGGGATGCAGCGTGGCGCTGTACAGGGCGTGGCGCAGATTGACCACCAGCGTGGTCAGCCAGATCACCGGCAAGGCGGCGCCGCCACTGATCAGCGTGACCGCGATGAACTGCGCCGAGCCAGCGAAGACCACCACCGACATGGCAAGCGCCGCGAGCGGCGACAGCCCGGCGGCGACCGCCAGCGTGCCGTAGATGACGCCGAAGGGCAGCGTGCCAATCATCAGCGGGATGGTGTCGCGCACGCCGGACAGTGCGATGCGGTGCGCGCTCATGGGCGGCGCACCGGTGAGTCGACCGAGTGGACGGGCAGAGCAGAGGTTGAATCTGCACATGGGAACATGATGATATTGTCGGCACGCCACGGCCACGCTGTCACTGACACATCGTTGTGCCGCCAACCGATATTGGCCTTTCTACCGCCAACCGCAACGGAGCTCGCCATGCCCACCACCGAATTCGTCATCACCGGATTGAGCAGCGATGATGACCTGCGCACCGTCATGAACGCAATTCAGGATCTGCCCTGCATCGAACACTCTGAGGTCTCCTTGCAGACCGGCGCGGCCATCGTGGAACACACGACAATGGTCTCCGAGGGGGACATTCGCGCGGTGGTCGAAGAGGCCGGGTTCAACACCCTTTGAACGTTGCACCTCAGGCCGGCACGGCAACGTCGATGGCGCGCCCTTCGCCGACTTCCTCGTGCGTCTTGCCATCACGGATGTGATACAGGCGGCGAAAAGTGGGAATAATCTTTTCGTCATGGGTGACGACGATGATCGCTGTCCGGTATTGCGCCGCCATGCGGTTGAGAATGCGCATCACGTCCAGCGCGCGTTCCGAATCGAGCGGCGCGGTGGGCTCGTCGGCGAGAATCACCGGTGGCCGGTTGGCGAGCGCGCGGGCAATCGCCACGCGCTGCTGCTCGCCCCCCGACAGCTCCGACGGCTGCGCCTGCGCGCGATGACCGACGCCGAGCGCGTCGAGCAGTTCGCGTGCGCGCTCGCGCGCCGCGGCATTGCGCTGACCGGCGAGCATGGGCAGCAAGGCAACGTTGTCGGTGACGTCGAGAAAGGGAATCAGATAGGGCGCCTGAAAAATGAAACCGATATGGTCGCGGCGCAGCGCGCGCA
>CBDTZF010000435.1:0-2365 GCA_965364825.1 uncultured Rhodocyclaceae bacterium
TGCGTCAGCAATCGCAGTGGATTCGCGACGGTCTGGCGATCAAGGTCAGCGTCAACATCAGCGGGCGGCATTTGCAGCAGCCGCGCTTTGCCGCCGACCTCGAGCGGCAGTTGCGGGCGCATGCCGATGTGCCGCCTGAGCTGATCGAACTCGAGGTGCTCGAAACCACCGCCCTCAGCGATATCTCCAAAGTGTCGGACATCATCGCGCAGTGCCGTGCGCTCGGCGTGCGGGTCTCGCTGGATGATTTTGGTACCGGCTACTCGTCGCTCACCTACCTCAAACGGCTGCCCGCCGATACCTTGAAAATCGACCGTTCCTTTGTGCGCAATATGCTCAGTGATCCGGAAGACCTCGCCATCGTCGAAGGCATAGTCGGCCTGAGCAAGGCGTTCCGACGCCATGTGATTGCCGAAGGCGTTGAAACCGAACATCACGGCAAATTGCTGCTTCGCCTCGGTTGTCATCTCGCTCAGGGTTACGGCATCGCACACCCCATGCCGGCGGCGAAACTGGCCGGCTGGATCCGTGACTACCAGCATCCGCACGCATGGCGCGATACCGGCGCCATGCACTGGTTGCGGGACGATCTGCCCTTATATGCCGCGCCTTTTCATCACAGCCAATGGGTCGATCAATTGGTCGTCCGCCTCGAGGCCGGTGCGCCGCCCGATGTGAGCACCGATATTCTTGTTGCGCTTCGCCAGTTTTCCGACTGGTACGGCGGTGAAGGATTCGCGCGCTACGGCCATCTGGATGCGTTTGCGGCGATCGCTCCCGTCCACCAGGCGCTTCACCAACTGGCCGAACATCAGTACGCCAGCACAGTGCATGACGCACATCGTGAATGCGCCCGCTTGCGCGAGTTGAAACACCGGTTTATCGAGCGAGTCGACGCATTGCAGACCAGGCTCGACGGAATTTGTCATGTCGTGCAGGCAGCCGAAACGCGCGAATCGTGCGTCGCCGCCGCGTAGGCGCTGCACGCCTCACCGCGCCGCTTGGCGGCGGTTCAAGTCATTTTGGCTGCTGCCGCCAGCGCAGCGAGCGCATCCGTGATCTGCGCCACATCCGTGGGGCGCACCACGCGGCTGATTTCGCGCCCCCGGTGCATGAAGATCAGCGTCGGCCACAGCTTCACACCAAAACTGCGACCCAAACGACGCCCGGGACCGTCCTCGATGCGCAAATGACGTATATCGGCGTGATCCGCGAAGGCCGTTGCGATCAGCGGCGCGGCCGCGCCGCAGACGCCGCACCAGTTGGTGCCGAAATTGATCACCACTGGCGTGCCGAGCGTGTCAACTTCGCTGCGCGAGATCGGGTTCGTTTCGTAGTCCGGCGCGCTGTTCATGGTGGGCAAACCCTCTGCAATGACGTGGGCGGTGAGTCTTTGACGTTTTCCCGATGATACGGGATGCGACCGGCAGGCGTTCTGAGCAAACGCGAAAGCGCGCCAACCTTCGTCAGCGCCGGAAACGCATCGCGCGCAAAGCCCGAAGGCCAAGCACGATTTCTCAGCAGGCGCCATAGCGACCCGGCTGCCGCCGTCGCAGGCGCACCGCCACGCCGTCGCCCCGCAAATGCGAGCAAGCGGCATGTCGGCGGTTCAAGTTAGCGGCTGCTCCGTCGATAGCAGATCAACCGGATGTTAATTCCGGTATCGCGCCCGGCCGGGCGCGAGTCCGCTTGACGCGTGCTTGTGTCCAACGCGAGCCCTGCAAGATTTCATGAAGCACGAGAACGCCTTGCCCAATAAAAGCGTGCCCGAACTGTCCCACAACGCGATCGCGGCGTGGGTCGTGCTCGTCGTGACGCTGACGATCACGGCGCTCGGTTGGTTCATCTCAAACTACTACGTCGAGCGACGCGCGGCCGACCGGTTCGCGTTCGAAGTCGAAGATGCGAGAGAGCGCATCATCAGCCGGATGCTCGAGTACGAGCAGATGCTGCGTGGTGGCGTGGCCTTGTTCAACACCCTTGGGCGGGAAGCGACGCGCGCCGAATGGCATAGCTACACCGACGACTTGCAGATTCAGACGCACTTTCCCGGTGTTCAAGGCATCGGCTACGCCAAGATGCTCACGCCGGCGACGCTTCTAGCGCACGTCGCGTCAGTTCGCGCCGAAGGTTTCGCCGACTACACCGTGACGCCGAAGGGTGTGCGCGATACATACAGTGCGATCGTCTATCTGGAGCCGTTCGATTGGCGCAACCAGCGTGCTTTCGGGTACGACATGTATTCCGACCCGGTGCGTGGCGCCGCCATGGCGCATGCCCGCGATACCGATTCGCCGGCAGTGTCGAGCCGTGTAGTGCTGGTTCAGGAGACCATGAAGGACTTGCAGGCGGGCTTCCTGGTCTA
>CBDTZF010000436.1:0-2346 GCA_965364825.1 uncultured Rhodocyclaceae bacterium
TTGTGCATGCGCGGTTTCACCGCCAGGCGCGAGTGAATTGGCGCTTCGTACTCGGTTTCGGCGGAGGCGGCGGGCGTTGCCGTCGTGACCGGTTGCGTCACGGCAGCCGTGTTTTCGCGGTGACCCCCGACGATGCTGGCGACGGTGGTGAGCATTGCGTCGATATCCACGGGTTTGGTCAGATAGGCGGTACAGCCGATGGCAATCAGTTCCTGTTCAAAGCCGCGCATGGCATTGGCGGTGAGCGCAACGATCGGCATATCGAATCCGCGCTCGCGCAAAGTGCGGGTCGCCGTGAATCCATCCATCACCGGCATCTGCATATCCATGAGAATGAGGTCGTAGGCATTGTCCCGGACCATGTCGAGTGCTTGCTGACCGTTCTCGGCTTCCTCCGGTTTGATGCCGAATTCCTCCAGTACGGTGGCGACCAGCTCGCGGTTCTCGGCGCCGTCGTCCACTACCAGGATGCGCGCCGCAGGCGGAAGCACCCAGCGCTGCGTTTCCGCCGTTTCGACGGTCGCGATCGAACGGCTCAGCGTGCTTTCGTCGAGCAGCGCGACGCCTTCGAGCGAGCCGGTGGCGAAGCTGGCGTGGAAGGTGCTGCCGCGGCCCGCTTCGCTGGTGGCGTAAATATCGCCGCCCAGTGCGCGGGCAAAGCGGCGGCTGATCGACAGGCCAAGTCCGGTGCCGCCGAAGCGGCGGTTTACGCTGCTGTCAGCCTGCACGAAGGGCTCGAAAATCTGCGCCACTTTCTCTTCCGGAATGCCGATGCCGGTGTCGCGTACGTCGACGCGCAACCGACCGGCATCGCCATCCAGCGAAAGCACGAGTGTGATGCCACCAGTTTCGGTGAACTTGATCGCGTTGCCGATCAGGTTGGTCATCACCTGACGCAAGCGCGCTGCGTCCGACTGAATCGTCGCCGGAATACGTCCGTCGACTTCCAGCCCGATCTCCAGCCCCTTTTCCTGTGCCTTCACGTTCATTGTGTGCACCACCTGATGCGCCAGCGCGTAGGGCTCGCAAGCGATCGATTCGACCTCCAGCAGACCCGATTCGACCTTGGACAGATCGAGGATGTCGTTGATCAGCTCGAGCAGGTGCGTGCCGCTCGAATGGATGGTGTCGAGGTGACGTTGCGCGTCACCGCTGTCGCGCGTGTAACCGCGGCGCAGCAATTCGGTAAAGCCGAGAATGGCGTTCATCGGCGTGCGAATTTCATGACTCATGTTGGCGAGGAAATCGCTTTTCGCGCGGTTGGCCGAATCGGCCTCGTTCTTGGCATGTTCCAGTTCGATGCTGTACTTCTCGATTTCGGTGATGTCATCCAGACTCACGAGCACGCCGCCCGGCTTCTTGCCGCCGGTGAGAATCGGCGCGCAGTTGATCTGGAAGGTGTGCAGCGCGCCGCCCGGCGAGCGCAGTTGTACGGTGTTGTTGACCTGCGCCTCGCCATCGCGCAGGGCGATTGCCCACGGTGTCTGTTCCTGATCGAGCGCTTCACCATCCGCCGTCGCCCAGGGCAGGCGGGTCGCACGGACGCCGATGAGTTCGCTTGCCGGCTTGCCAGTGAATGCGGCAAAGGCACGGTTGGCGAGCATGATGCGCTGGCTTCGGTCGAGCACCAGCAGGCCCTCAGTCAGGGTGTCGAGCGCTTGGCTCACGCGCTCGGGCACCGCGCCCGACGGGTCGAGATGGCGCAACACCTTGCCCAGATAGAAATAGAAGGCCAACAAGCCGGTGATGAAAACAAAGGCAACCAGGCGCACCAGCGGATTGGCAATCCAGCCCGCCAGCCCACTTCCCTCGATCGGCGTAAAACGCATTTCGAGCTGACCCCAGGTTTGCTTCCCGGAGAAGATCGGCACCTGCATCTGCGTCTCGGTCGAGCCGTCGCCCGGCTTGAGCGTCCACGCATCGGTGTGGGGGCCGGCGGCGAAAACCAGTTCGCCATCGTGCGTGCGCAGCGCAGCGGAAAGAATATCGTCATTGCGTTTGACGGCGAGGCGCAGCGTCGGCGCGAGCCATTGCGGATCGCCACGCTCGACGATTTCGGTGGCCGTCGCGGTGAGCGTTTCGCCCAAGGCGATGCGCCCGTCGCGAACGGCCTGGGTGCGGTCGGGAATCAACCCGAAGAAGCCAGCTGCGAGCACTACGCTGATGGCGAGGAACGCCAGCCCGAGCGCAATGTGCCCCTTGGCGCCGAAGCGGCCCATCATGCGCGTGCTCCCGTCGTGTGTATTGTCTCGTCCGATTCCGCCGAATCATCGATGTCATCGCCAGCCATGTCGCCGGACACCAGCGCTTCGAGCGAATCGTCCGAACCGTCGTCGCGGCCCTTGA
>CBDTZF010000437.1:0-2330 GCA_965364825.1 uncultured Rhodocyclaceae bacterium
AAAACTCACCGCTCCATCTGCGAATGTGAAAGTGCCATGATCGCGCATTTCGGTAGCGGCGCGCAGAAACGCGCCGAGCGCGGCGCGGGAAAGCGCGCTCCCGACGCTGACGCGTTTGACGCCGATGGCGGACAGTTCGGCGAGACTCAGTTGCACGCCCTGCAAGCCCATGACGACATTCACCGGACGGTCGACGGCGCGTACCACGGCGGCGATGTCGTCCTTGCGGGTCAGCCCGGGTGCATACAGCACGTCGGCGCCGACAGCCTGATAGGCCTGCAGTCGCGTGATGGTGTCGTCGAGATCAGGTCGACCGACGAGATAGTTTTCGGCGCGCGCGGTGAGCGTGAACGCGAAGGGCAGCGCGTGTGCGGCTTCGGCGGCCGCACGGACGCGGTCGACGGCAAGTTGGTGGGCATAGATGGGATCGTCCGCGCGGCCGGTGGCATCTTCGATCGAGCCGCCGACCAGCCCGGTTGCGGCGGCCAGACGGATGGTTTCGGCGACCGCTTCGGGGTCGTCCGCAAAACCGTTTTCGAGATCGGCGCTGACCGGCAGGTCGGTGGCGGAAACGATGGCAGCGACGTGCGCCATCATCTCGTCGCGCCCGATGGTGTTGTCGCGCTGGCCGACCGAGAACGCGTAGCCGGCGCTGGTGGTCGCCAGGGCTTCGAAGCCGAGACGTGCCAGCAAGCGTGCGGTGCCGATGTCCCACGGATTGGGGATGATGAATGCGCTGTCACGCTGGTGAAGCGCGCGAAAGGTGCTGCCTTTTTCTGCCTGTGTTGGCATGAGGTGCCCCCTGTCAGTCATCGCACGTCAAAAAAATACCGGCACCACGGTGCCGGCAAGTTTCTCGCACACTGCGATTCGGCTCAGCCCGCCGCGGTCGCGATCGCGGCGCCGAGGATGTCGAGTCCCTCGTCGAGCACCACCTGTTCGATGGTCAGCGGCACCATCAGTCGCAACACGTTGCCATAGGTGCCGCAGGAGAGCAGTAGCAAGCCGCGCTTGAGCGCTTCGGCCACGACCGCCTTGACCAGCTCGGGTGCGGGGCGGGCGTGGTCGCCATCGTGGAACAGTTCGATCGCCACCATCGCGCCGAGTCCGCGCACATCGCCGATGCATTTGTGCTTCGCTGACAGATCGCGCAGACGCGACTGCATGTGGGCGCCGATCTCGGTCGCGCGCTGGCACAGGTTTTCCGACTCGACCACATCGAGCACCGCCAGTGCGGCCGCGCACGACATCGGCGAACCGGCGTAAGTGCTGCCCAGACCGCCGGGGTTGAGCGCGTCCATGATGTCGGCGCGGCCAATGATCGCCGCGATCGGGAAGCCGCCGCCGAGGCCCTTGGCCATGGTGATGATGTCGGGCACGACGCCGAAATGCTCCATCGCGAACATCTTGCCGGTGCGGGCGACACCGGTCTGGATCTCGTCGGCGATCAGCAGGATGCCGTGCTGGTCGGCGAGCACACGCAGGCGCTGCATGAATTCGGCCGGCGCCGGATAGTAACCACCCTCGCCCTGCACCGGTTCGATGATGATCGCGGCGACACGCTTGGGCTCGATGTCGCACTTGAACAGCGCTTCGAGACCGCGCATGGCGGAATCGACAGAAACACCATGCGCTTCGTTGGGAAAGGGGGCGTGATAGATCTCGCCCGGAAACGGACCGACGCCGAGCTTGTAGGGATCGATCTTGCCGGTCAGGCCAAGGGTGAGCAGCGTGCGGCCGTGAAAGGCGCCGTTGAAGGCGATGATGCCCGGACGGCCGGTGAAGGCGCGCGCCACCTTGACCGCGTTCTCGACTGCCTCGGCGCCGGTGTTGACCAAGAAGGTCTTCTTCGCCGCGTCGCCCGGGGCGAGCGCGTTGAGCCGTTCGGCAAGGCGCAGATAGCCCTCGTAGGCCACCACCTGGAAGGCGGTGTGAGTGAAGTTTTGCAGTTGCGCCTGCGCCGCCGCCACCACCTTGGGGTTGCAGTGGCCGGTGTTGACCACCGCGATGCCGGCGACGAAGTCGATATAGCGGCGGCCTTCGACATCCCACAGTTCGGCATTGAGCGCCCGACTGGCGATGAGCGGATGGGCCTGACCGACGCCGCGCGGCAGCGCGGCAGCGCGGCGCGCCATGCCGTCGGCGTTGGTCGAGGAGCCTTGCGGCAGGGTGTTTGCGTTCATGTTGCTCTCCTCAATCGCACGGGTGCGCGTCTATTGCACGCCGCCCATGCACAAGTATTTGATCTCAAGATAATCTTCAATCCCGTATTTAGAACCTTCGCGGCCCAGGCCGGACGACTTCACGCCGCCAAACGGCGCCACTTCGGT
>CBDTZF010000438.1:0-2324 GCA_965364825.1 uncultured Rhodocyclaceae bacterium
GCAACCCCCGGATTCGGCCTCGGCCTGGCGATCGCGCAGCGCGCGCTTGCCGCCCATGGCGGCACGATTACCGCGCTACCGCGCGACGGCGGCGGCCTGCTGATGGAGTTGCGCGTGCCGCTGCGCGACACACCGCCCGATCAAGACTGAGCGGCAATCAAGCGATCATGCCAGCGCCCAAGCAGGATTTGCGCGAGCATGGCCCCGATGAGCGCCAGCGCCATGTCGGCCTGCGCATCCCACGGATCGCCCTGCGTGCCGAGAAACTCCACCGCGCCACCGGCCACGATCACCGCGGCCTGCCATTCGACGAGTTCATACAGCGCCGAAATCGCCAGGCACACGCAGCACACCAGAAAGAACAGCCATCCGCGCCCGCGCACTACATCAAGGCGCAACAACAGTTCGCGCGTCAGCATGGCGGGTACGAAGCCCTGCAGGAAGTGGCCGATGCGATCGTAGGGATTGCGCGCCAACGCGAACGCGTCCTGCAGCCACTCCCCCAGCGGCACGCGCGCATAGGTGTAGGTGCCACCGAGGATCAACACCAGCGCAAACAACGCGATCAGCGCCAACACCAGGCGGGTGAGCGGAAAGCGGCGGTGGGTATAGAGCAGGATGGGCAGCGCGATGAGCACCGGCATCACCTCCATCCACCAGGTGAGGCGGTCATACGGCGCGACGGCAGAAACCAGCAGCGCGGCGACCACGACAGCAACAAGTCCCCATTCGAAGCGTTCATCGCGTGAAGTCATTCGGTCTCCTCGTTCGCCTTTGTGCACCTGTAATGACTCCGATAAATTACACGCTTAGCGACTGTCGCAGGGGCGTACCACGCCCAGGGCAATCGTAGCGATGGTCGGGCAGCGTAGCCAGCTCGCGTCGATACGGCCACTTTGCAACGCCGCTCCCTCACCCCGACCCAAGACGACCGCAGTTCTCCGGCATTCATGCGACTGCCTTGGTTTCATGCCCGTCAGCGCGCCCGTTCGTGTATGAAAATGTCAGGGCATGGCCGGCGCGACGCACCCCCAACGCGCGCCGACTTACACTGATCGCCATGCCCTCTTTCGACACCCTGCTCGCATTTCTCGCCATCGCCGTCGTTCTCACGCTCGCGCCCGGCCCGGACAACTTGCTGGTGCTTGGCCAGAGTCTGGCGCGCGGGCGGCTGGCCGGTTTCGGTATTGCGGTGGGCTGCGCGCTCGGGTGTTTCACGCATATCCTGTGGGCCACGCTGGGCGTGAGCGCGGCGCTTGCCGCTTCGCCACGCGCCTTCACGCTGCTCAAGCTGGCCGGCGCGGCGTATCTGGTGTGGATCGGGGTGCAGGCGTGGCGTGCGGGCGGCGGCACGCAGCTCGCTGGCAACGGCGCCGCGCGGCCGCGCCCGTGGTCGAAGGACGTCGCGCGCGGCTTCATTGCCAACGCCATCAACCCCAAAGTGGCGCTGTTCTTTCTCGCCTTCATGCCGCAGTTCGTCGACGCGCGCAGTGGACAGGCGACGCTGCAGATGATCGTGCTCGGTCTGCTGTTCGTGGCGCAAACGGTGGTGGTGTTCGGCGCCATTGCGCTGGCCGCCGGCGGTATCGGGCGCGTCCTGCGTCGCCGCCCGAAACTCGCGCCGTGGCTCGACCGGATTGCCGGCACGCTGTTCATCGGACTGGCCTTGCGCCTTGCGTTCGACGACACGGGACCGTAACGCTGGCTCAGGCGTCGTCCCCGTCGTCCGCCTCGTCCGCCCTCGGCATGTCGGCCAGATCGGCCCAGTCGCGAAAGATATGCACCGGATCGCACAGGGTGCGCATGGCGTGCAGGGCGTTGGCGTAGCCCAGCTGCAGGCCGACTACATTCAAGCCGGCCTCGTCGCGCTGCGCGCGCAGCTCGGCCACCAGATCGTCGGTGATCTGGAATTCGCCATCGCTGACCAGCAATATATCGGCATTTCCCCATGCCTTCTCGCGGTTCTTTTCGGTCGCGCGCTGCAAGGGGCGGCGCACGTCAGTGCCACCGCGGTAGGTCTGCGAGATGAAATCGAGCAATTCGCGCAAGGTGGTGCGACGCGCATCGAATTCGATCACCTCGCCCTCGCCGCCGAACAGGAAGATGTAGCAGGCGCGGCGTTGCGCGTTGGCCACGCGCAGGGTTTCGAGCACCACCGCCTTGGACACTTTTTCAACCACCCCTTCCATCGACGCCGAGGTGTCGAGACACAGCAGGATCGGGCCGGCTTGTGCGCTTTCGCCGTCGCCCTCACCGCGTTCGGCCTGCGGGCGCGGCGTCTCCTCGCCCAGCGCCTCGGGCATCACGCCGGCCACCGCGTAGGT
>CBDTZF010000439.1:0-2320 GCA_965364825.1 uncultured Rhodocyclaceae bacterium
TGTCGGTCGCCGAGAATCCCGGCAGGCCGGTATTCACACCGCACTGAAGAAAACCCTTCTTCTTGACTGCATCCAAGGTGGCTCCGGCGTGGGCGCTGCCCATGAGGAGCATGCCCGTAGCGGCCATGGCGATCGCCACATTGATTCGTCGTGCACTCATTTCCTGTCTCCACTATGCAGATTTTCTTAGCGGCCGCGAAGCGCGATCCGCCGCGCGTCACAGCATGCCGGAACCTCCGGTCATGACGCTATTTAAACAACTGTTTCAATGAATTACAACGTCCTCGGTACTGTGGATACCCCTTACTGGCGCATCGACGGCGAACGATCCGCGCTGGAATGTGCGTTCGCAACATGCAAAGCGCGCCGACGCGGGCAGACGCCCCGCGCACGCGCGCCGCCGTCGATCGACGGCGTTCTCGAGTTCCGCGCGCGATTCATTCCGCCTCGCCAGCGGCCCCCCAGCGTTCCATCAGTTGATGCGCCACGCCGAGTTGGTCGAGAACGCGCGCAACAACGAAATCCACCATGTCCTGTATGGTTTTCGGGCGCGTATAGAAGGCCGGATTGGCCGGCAGAATGCAGACCCCGAGCCGGGCCAGGGTGAGCATGTTTTCAAGATGAATGGCCGAAAACGGCGTCTCGCGTGGCACCAGCACAAGCTGCCGCCGCTCCTTGATGACGACGTCGGCGGCACGCTCGATGAGGTTGCGGCTCATGCCGTTGGCGATCGCCGCGAGCGTCCCCATTGTGCACGGGCACACGACCATCGCATCGGGCGGATTGGAGCCTGATGCTGGCGGCGCAAACCACTCTTCGCGACCAAATACACGAAGTTGCCCCGGTTTCGCATCAAAGCGGGCCGACAAATCCGCCGCCACTTCAGCCGGACGCGAGGGCAATTGCCAGTCCATTTCCTGCCGCGCGACGATCTGCGCAACCTGCGAATAGAGCAGCCACACCGTGTGCCCCGCGTCGAGCAGGCACTCGATCATGCGCACGCCATACGGCATGCCGGAGGCGCCGGTGAGGGCGACAGTAAAAATGCGGGAGTCAGGCGTCACGGCAGCCACCTTGCATCAAAAACGTGATCACAAGCGTAACGCAATGACATCGCGGCGGGTCGCTCTGAAGCTTCAGCGCAGATAGTCGCTGATCAGCACCCAACGACCGTCTCGAATCTGCGCCAGGCGCCCATAGCGGTTGCCGAGATGATCCTCGGCCGAGAAGCGATAGTCCGGGCTGCCGAGAAAATCGCGCGTGGTGTGCAGGCCTTCCATCGCCTGTGTGAAGCGCGCTGCCGTCAACTCGCGCCCGGCACGTTCGAGCCCCTGAATGAACACGTCGGCGACGTTGTACCCCATCGCGCTCCAGATGTTGGGCGGCGCACCGTAGCGCTGTGTATAGCGTGCGATCCAGTCCGTCAGCACGCGGTTGGCATCATCGGCGTAGGGCAGCGGCATTACGCTCACGCCGTACAGGCCTTCGACCGCATCGCCGCCGAGTTCGTGCGTCTGCGCCGAATAGCCCGAAGCGGTGACCAGCATGTCCACGTCCCAGCCGGTCTTGCGCGCCTCGCGCACCGCGCCCACGGTCTCGCGCACCACGGTTGCCAGCACCACCAGATCGCAGTCGGCGGCGCGCAGGCGGGCGATCTGGCTGGCGAAATCGGTCGCGCCGCGCTTGTAGCCGACCTGCTCGACCAGCGGCAGGCTGGCCTCATCGAGCGCCGCGGCGACACCCTCGAGCACCTCCTGACCGTAGTCGTCGTCCTGGTACAACACGCCGACGCGCTGGTAACCCTTCCTGCGGATCAGCTCGCTCACCGCTGCCTTCATGTAGTCGCGGTAAGGCGCGAAGAGCTGGAACTTGAGC
Source organism: uncultured Rhodocyclaceae bacterium (assembly GCA_965364825.1). Lineage (GTDB taxonomy): Bacteria > Pseudomonadota > Gammaproteobacteria > Burkholderiales > Rhodocyclaceae > Nitrogeniibacter. The sequence goes on from CBDTZF010000439.1 coordinate 1,876, forward strand.
GGATGGAGCGGCGCGTAGGTCTCCTGGTGCGGCGAGAACGGGAACATATGCGGGCGCCCGGCGTCGATTGCGATCGGCATCGAGGCCATCACCACCGGCGTACCCAGGTTGCCCAGAAAGGCGAACACGCCGTCACGCGCCAACAGCTTGCGCGTCGCCAGCACCGCACGCTTGGGATCGTAACCACTGTCCTCGACACGCAATTCCAGCCGCCGGCCATGGACGCCGCCGCTGGCGTTGGCCTCGTCGAAGCGCATCTGCATGCCGTCGCGAATCGGTGCCCCGAGCATCGCAATCGGGCCCGACAGATCCTGCACCGTGCCGACGCGCAGCACGCGATCGCTGACGCCCGGCTCGGCCAACGCGCTGTGCACCCACATGGCGCACACCATCAGCGCCGCCGCTAGCCACTTTCCCTTCATGTCATCTCCGTGTTGCGTCTGTT
>CBDTZF010000440.1:0-2317 GCA_965364825.1 uncultured Rhodocyclaceae bacterium
GACAATGATCCACGGCGCCTCGGCGGTACTGGTATGACGCAACACATGCTCCGCCACGCGGTGGCGGCGGCGATAGTGTTTGAAGTGCTGCCAGTCGGTGTCGGTCACACGCCAGCGGGTGAGCGGGTCAGACGCCAGTGTTTTGAGCCGCGTCTTCTGGCGATCGCGCGAGAGATGAAACCAGAACTTGATCAGCAGCACACCTTCATCCGCCAGCATCGCTTCGAAGCGATTGATCTCGTCGAGCCGCTGGTCGAGCCGGTTGCGTTTGATGCGTTTGACACTACGCCCTTCGATCGGTCCCTCGTACCAGTTACCGAACAGGATGCCGACGCTGCCTTTGGGCGGCAACATGCGCCAGAAACGCCACATACGGGGACGTTCGCGCGCCTCGTGGCGCGTCGCATCAAAGGCCGAGGTGACGATATGGCGCGGATCCATCCACGTGTTGAGCAGATTCACCGTCTCGCCCTTGCCCGCCGCATCGACGCCATTGACGAGGATGACCACGGCAAACTGACTGGCCTCGCGCAGATCGAATTGCGCGTCGAGCAAGGCCGCACGCAAGGCTGGCACGTCGGCGTCGTACTGCGTCTTGTCGACGCAATGGCCCAACTCCGCAGATTCGAACATTGGCATCTCCAAAAAATCGTCCCACAGCGCCTGGGTGGGCGGCCAATCCCCCAGCTTGGGCAGCGCGTAGGGTGTCAATAGGCAAAGCGCATTGCACCATTCAGCCGTCGCACGGTGCAATACGGCTGACGCCTATCGACACCCTACGGCCCCGCAATCCGTGTGACCCATTTCATTCCACCCTTGCCGCGGCGCCGCCGAATCGTTTTCTCTTGCTCTAAAAATCGCCCCACAGCGCCTGGATGGCGGCCAGCGCCGCCAAGCCTGCCGTCTCGGTGCGCAACACGCGTGGGCCCAGGCTCACCGGAACAAAACCTCGCGCCGACATCGCCGCGATCTCATGCTCACCCCAACCACCCTCGGGGCCGACCAGCAGGTTGAGCGAGGGCGGCGGCGCGACACGATCGCGCAGTGCGCCCTCGCCGCCCGGTGCGAGCACCCAGCCACCGTCCGCCTGCGCCAGCCAGGTGTCAAGTGCGAGCAGATCGCCTACCACCGGCACGCGGTTGCGACCGCTCTGTTCGCACGCCGATTGCACCACCTTGCGCCAATGCGCGACGCGCTTTTCCGCCCGTGCGCCAGAGAGGCGCAGCACCGAGCGCTTCGCCGCCACCGGCTGGATTGCCGCGACACCCAGTTCCACCGCCTTCTGCACCACCCAGTCCATCTTGTCGCCCGAGGCCAACGCCTGCACCAGCGTGATGCGGCAACGCGGTTCAGCTTCGGTCTCGCCGGCCGCGCCCAGACGCACCATCACCTTCGGCTTGACGGCCTCGATCGTGCCTGGCCAGGCGGTGCCATCGCCGTTGAACACCACGACCGCGTCGCCGGGGCTCAGACGCAGCACGCGCAAGGCGTGATGCGCCGCCTCGTCGGGCAAGGCCACGGACGCGCCAGCAGCCAGTGGAAAAGGACAAAAGAAGCGTGAAATCATCGTGCTATTATAGTTTCTGAACAGACAGGATGAACCTCATGGTGAGTCTGAATCCACCACCCTGCGATTTCGGATGCCCCGCGCCCGATTTCGCGTTGCCCGGCACGGATGGCCAAACCCATTCGCCGGCCTCGGCACGCGGCCCCAACGGGCTGCTGGTGATGTTCATCTGCAACCACTGCCCCTATGTCAAAGCGATTCTCGATCGCCTGCTGCGCGATACCCTCGAACTGGCCGACCACGGCATCGGCAGCATCGCCATCATGTCCAACGACCCAGCGGAATATCCCGAGGACGACTGGGATCACATGGTGCGCGTGGCGCGCACGCGCGATTTTCCGTTTCCCTATGTTTTCGACGAAACGCAGGCCGTCGCCAAAGCCTATGGCGCCGTGTGCACGCCCGATTTTTTTGGCTTCGATGCCGATCTGCGCCTGCAGTATCGCGGCCGGCTCGACGCCTCGCGCATTTCCCCCGCGCCCGAAAGCGCGCCGCGCGAGCTGTTCGATGCCATGGTGCAGGTCGCACGCACGGGGCACGGCCCGGCGCAGCAGACGCCGAGCATCGGCTGCTCCATCAAATGGCGGGAGGACGCATGAATACCGCCTCCAAGCGCCTTTCGCGCGCGCGCGCCCTTGAATCGGTGGTGCGCGACATCGCGCGCGAAGTGATTCTGCCCTTCCATCTCAAAACCTCGCGCAAGCGCAAGAGTGATGGCACATTGTTTACCGAGGCCGATCTCGAATCGCA
>CBDTZF010000441.1:0-2307 GCA_965364825.1 uncultured Rhodocyclaceae bacterium
TTTTCGGCTGATTGCCCTCGCGACTTGAGTTCGCCACGGTAAACGCACACCGGACGACCTTGGTCGCCCGGTGTGATTTCGATGGCCGTGGTTCGTCTACTCCCGCGAGACTTCCACCGAAGTGTCGACCTTCTGGCGCAGGCGAATGTGCAAGTCGCGCAGCTGCCGTTCGTCCACGTCGCCGGGCGCGTCGGTGAGCAGACATTGCGCGCGCTGGGTTTTGGGGAAGGCGATCACATCGCGGATAGAGTCGACGCCCGCCATCAGCGTCACCACGCGGTCGAGGCCGAACGCCAGACCGCCATGCGGCGGGGCGCCGATCTCCAGCGCATCGAGCAAGAAACCGAACTTGGCACGCGCTTCGTCCTCGTCGATATTCAGCGCGCGGAACACTTGAGCTTGCATGCCGGCGCGATGAATACGCACCGAGCCGCCGCCAATTTCCCAGCCGTTCAGTGCGATGTCGTAGGCCTTCGCGAGACATTGACCCGGATCGGTCTCGAGCATCTCGACATGTTCATCCTTGGGCGCGGTGAACGGGTGATGGCAGGCCGTCCAGCGCTTGTCGTCTTCGTCGTATTCGAACATCGGGAAATCGGTAACCCACACCGGCATCCAGGCATCGCCGGTGAGCAAGTCTTTTTCGTGGCCGATGCGTACGCGAAGTGCGCCGAGCGCGTCGTTGACCACCTTGGCCTTGTCGGCGCCAAAGAACATCAGGTCGCCATCCTTGGCGCCCGAGCGCTCGACGATCGCCTGAAGTGCGGCGTCAGAGAGGTTCTTGACAATCGGCGATTGCATGCCTTCGCGGCCCTTGGCGATCTCGTTGAACTTGATCCACGCCAGACCCCGCGCGCCGTAGATACCGACGAATTTGGTGTATTCGTCGATCTCGCCGCGAGACAACGCGCCGCCATCCGGAATCAGCAGCCCGGCGACACGCCCGCCGCTGTTGGCCGGGCCGGAAAACACCTTGAAGTCGACGTCCTTCATGATGTCGGTCAGTTCGGTGAATTCAAGCGTCACGCGCAGATCGGGCTTGTCAGAGCCGAAACGGCGCATCGCCTCCGCATGCGTCATGCGGGGGAAGGGCGCGGGCAGTTCAACCGCCAGGGTTTCGGCAAACACGAAGCGGATCAATTCTTCCATCAGCGCGGTGATTGCGCTCTCGTCCATGAACGAGGTTTCGATATCGATCTGGGTGAATTCTGGCTGACGATCGGCGCGCAGATCTTCGTCGCGGAAGCATTTGACGATCTGATAGTAGCGATCGAAGCCGGCCACCATCAATAGCTGCTTGAATAACTGCGGCGATTGCGGCAATGCGAAAAACTTGCCCGGATGCACGCGCGAGGGGACGAGGTAGTCACGCGCGCCCTCCGGCGTGCTCTTGGTGAGCATGGGGGTTTCGATATCGATGAAACCGTGCTCGTCGAGGAAGCGGCGAAAGGCCATCGCGACCTTGTAGCGCAGCATCAGGTTGCGCTGCATGTGCGGGCGACGCAGGTCGACGACGCGATGCGTCAAGCGCGTGGTTTCCGAAAGATTCTCGTCGTCGAGTTGGAAGGGCGGTGTAACGGACGGATTGAGCACTTCAATTTCATGGCACAGCACTTCGATCTCGCCCGACGTGAGTGCCGCGTTTTCCGTGCCGGCGGGGCGACGGCGCACCTTGCCGGTCATCTTGAGTACGAACTCGTTGCGGATCGATTCCGCCGTGGCAAACATCTCGGCGCGGTCCGGGTCGCACACCACCTGCACCAGCCCCTCACGGTCGCGCAGATCGACAAAAATGACGCCGCCGTGATCGCGGCGGCGATGGACCCATCCGCACAGGGTGACAGTCTGGTCGAGGTCGGTCGCGGTGACCTGGCCGCAGTAGTGAGTTCGCATGAAGTGGATTCCGTTGAAATGCAATCGGCGGCCGTCGGCCGCAAAAGGAGTTTATTCGGGCACGGGCGCTGGTTTTAGTGCCGAAGCCGGCCGCTTTGGCAGCTTTTCCGTCGGGTAGACGGCGCCCATTGAGATGATGTATTTCAGTGCGTCGTCTACGCTCATCTCAAGCTCGATCGTGTCGCTGCGTTGCACCATCAGGAAATAGCCCGAGGTCGGATTCGGCGTGGTCGGTACATAGACGCTCAGGTAGTCGCCGACCAGATGTTTCGCAGCGTCACCGCCGGGCTTGCCGGTCAGGAAGGCAATAGTCCACGCGCCGGTGTGCGGAAAGCGGATCAACAGGGCTTTGCGAAAGGCATGGCTCGAACTCGAGAAGACGGTGTCGGAGACTTGTTTTACGCTCGAATAGAT
>CBDTZF010000442.1:0-2298 GCA_965364825.1 uncultured Rhodocyclaceae bacterium
GTGCGAGCGAGGTTTTCACCCATGGCTTGCTCTTGAGCCCTTTCTTGACGGCATTGCGTGCCAGCAAGCCGGCCGCCATCATCACGCTTGGATTGGAGGTGTTGGTGCATGAGGTGATGGCGGCGATGATCACCGCGCCTGGGTTGAGTTTGAAGGTCTCATCACCGTGCGTGACGTCCTTGCTGGCGTGGCTCTCGAAGTAGCTTTCATCGACGCCCACAGCGGTCTGTCCGCCTTCCGCGCGCAACCGGTCCTTTTCGTCATCGGACACACGTTCGGCTTCGCCCGCCACGAACTTCTCGAACGCGGCCTTCATGCCGGACAGCGAAACACGATCCTGCGGTCGCTTGGGTCCGGCCAGGCTGGCTTCGACCGTGCCCATATCGAGTTCGAGGCTATCACTGAAGATCGGCTCGTCGCCGGGCTCGCGCCACAGGCCCTGTGCCTTGCAGTAGGCTTCCACCAGCGCCACTTGCGCGTCGTCTCGGCCGGTAAGGCGCAGATAATTCAGGGTTTCATCATCGACAGGGAAGAAACCGCAGGTTGCGCCGTATTCAGGCGACATATTACCGATGGTGGCGCGATCGGCCAGCGGCAGATCCTTGAGGCCATCGCCGTAGTATTCGACAAACTTGCCCACCACGCCGCGCTTGCGCAGCATCTCGGTGACCGTCAGCACCAGGTCGGTGGCGGTGATGCCTTCGCGCAACTTGCCGGTGAGCTTGAAGCCGACCACCTCGGGAATCAGCATCGACACCGGCTGGCCAAGCATGGCGGCCTCGGCCTCGATGCCGCCGACCCCCCAGCCGAGAATGCCCAGACCGTTGATCATGGTGGTGTGGGAGTCGGTGCCGACGAGGGTGTCCGGATAGGCGAAAGTCTTGCCGTCCACCTCTTTCGTCCACACCGTTTTACCGAGGTATTCCAGATTGACCTGGTGGCAGATACCGGTGCCCGGCGGTACCACCCGGAAGTTGTCGAAGGCCTGCTGACCCCAGCGCAGGAACTCGTAGCGCTCCTTGTTGCGCTGCATTTCTATGGCGACGTTGTCGTGAAACGCGTTCGCGGTACCAAACTCATCCACCATCACCGAATGGTCGATCACCAGATCCACCGGCGACAGCGGGTTGATGCGGGTCGGGTTGTCACCGAGCGTCTGCACCGCATCACGCATGGCGGCCAGATCGACCACTGCGGGTACGCCGGTGAAATCCTGCATCAAAACGCGCGCCGGGCGATAACCGATCTCGCGGTCGGAACGGGCGTCCTTTTGCCAGTCCACCAAGGCCTGCAGATCCTCCCTCGAGACGCTTTCGTCATCGGCAAAACGCAACTGATTTTCGAGCAACACCTTCAGGGTCTTCGGCAGACGGTCGATCCCGCCAAGCGCCGCAGCCGCCTTGGGCAGGCTGTAGTAATGGTAGGTCGAGCCCGCCACATTCAGCGTGTCCAGCGTATCCGGCATACTCGTCTTGCTCATGGTCTTCTCCTGTAGAAGAAAAAGTATTGGCTTGCGTTGCGTGAGGTGTCGGCGAGGAATCGATCCGGTGCGATACCACTCACGCCGCGATTGCCAAGCTTACCCTCAGCCCGTGACGCCCGTCGAATTCAGCGCGCTACGGTTCAATCAGACCACACATCCACCCGGAATGTTTCCAGGATCGCGGAAATCGTTTGCCGTGGCGTTTGGCGGGACACGCAATAAAAGCGCGGCGTGTCGCGTTATGATCAGGTGTCACGACCCGCCCATCCGGGACACCCCATGGAACCCATCAAGATTCTCATCAGCCAGCTCAGGGAAATGGCGGTCGACATGATCGCGATTCTGCCCCAGGTCGCGATCGCGCTGGCCGTCATTTTCGTGACCTGGCTGGCCGCCAAGGGGGCGCGCGCGATCACGCGCCACCTGCTCGATCACGCCCGCTTTCGCGCCAGCCTGAAGAACCTGCTCCAACTGCTGGTCTCGCTTGGCGTGTGGGTACTGGGCATCATGGTGGCGGCGATCATTGCCTTTCCCAATCTCACACCAACCAAGATTCTGGCCGGTCTGGGCATTGGTTCGGTGGCGATCGGCTTTGCCTTCAAGGACATATTCGAAAACTTCCTTGCCGGCATCATCATCCTGCTACGACGCGAAATGCGTATCGGCGACTTCATCGAGTGCGAGGGGCTCGAAGGCAAGGTGGACAAAATTCTGGTGCGCGAAACGCATGTACGCCAGACCGACGGTCAGCTAGGGCCTGTTCACACTCAATCGACGGATCACGTTGTGTCCATAAAGCTTCGCAACAAGGCGCA
>CBDTZF010000443.1:0-2289 GCA_965364825.1 uncultured Rhodocyclaceae bacterium
CGCATAACGCCAGCGACGTCACGACAATTATCAGCCACTTGAACTCGAGGATGATCGCAATCACTTCGCCGAGATTGAAGAGCGCCTCGTCGTCCTCCGCCGCATTCGAATACCCAACATTGGGCTGAGCGGCGAATGCCGGCGACGGCTCCAACGCATGCAGTGTTTTGTCTCGATTCATGTCATACCAATTCGATGCCTATGGCGCCCGAATCGCGGGAGGTGAGTGCGATCCTGGTGTCAGGAAGAAGATTTCGCCGACTGCCGTTCCTCAAAGGATGGGGAGCGGCAAATGCGACCGTGCTCAATATCGATGCTGTTGAACAGCGATTGGAATTCGCGCGGTCCAATCGCAAACGTCACCCACACCGGTCGTCCATTGAATCTGTTCTCATACCCGAGGAGCGTATTCGGGCGCGCCAGCAGCGTTCGTCGTCCGCATGCGCGTTCACAATATGCGAAGTATTCAGATTCAACGTCGAGATTAGCAGGGTGTTTTGCTTCAGTTCGCAAGCTTTGGGAGTGCGGCGCTTGTGGTCGGCAGATCTACTATCGGCCCGAGCACGATCCACGAAAGCGCGAGTCGACCGGTCTGAAAGCCGAACGGCGCAATTTTAGGGAGTGTATTGGAGGGTAAGCAAAGAACGCGGCCTCAACGGCCGCGTTCTCGTTTGATATCTGGCGGAAGCGGTAGGATTCGAACCCACGAACGGTTGCCCGTTGCCGGTTTTCAAGACCGGTGCAATCGACCACTCTGCCACGCTTCCAAGCATGCCAGCGCGCGAATGGGACCAGCAGCGGCGCGAGTATAACCCACCTGACAATCATGGCGGTTGGCGCCGCCACCCCTGACCATGAAAGACGACGCGCGCAAAATACGTAGGGTGGGGTTCAGCCCGCCACAGCGCCCGGCGAGACACCGATGGCCGGCTGAACCCGGCCCTACGCCATCTTCACGTCGCCTTATTTGACGCTAAGCTGCCGCGTCAGGGGCGCTCGAACAACGCGATCGACTCCACATGTGCGGTGTGTGGAAACATGTTGGCGATGCCCGCGCCCTTGAGCCGGTAGCCCTTTTGATGGACCAACAAGTCGGCGTCGCGCGCCAGCGTGGCCGTGCTGCATGAGACGTAGACGATACGCTGCGGTGCGTCATCGCCGAGCGCTTTGACGACGGCGACGGCGCCTTCACGCGGCGGGTCGATGAGTAGTTTGTCGAGGTGGCCGAGCGCGGCGATGCTGTCTTCAGTCGCTTCGTAGAGATTGGCAACATAGAATTCGGTGTGCGCTTCCAAACCGTTGATGTGCGCGTTGTGGGTGGCGCGCACCACCATCGCGTCGCTGCTTTCGACGCCCACCACGGTGGCGCCGCGGCGCGCGATCGGCAGGCTGAAATTACCCAATCCGCAGAACAAGTCGCCAATGCGCTCGCCGGGTTTCGGGTCGAGCAGGTTCATGGCGCGGCGCAGCAGCACACGGTTGATGTCGACGTTCACCTGCGTGAAATCGTTGGGGCGAAAGGTGAATTCGAGGTCGAACTCGGGCACACGGTAGCTGAGCGGCGGCGCGTCCGCCGGGTGCAAGCGGTAGGCAGTGTCGGGGCCGGCGGGCTGGAGCCACACTTGAATCTTTTCGGCCTCGGCAAAGGCTTTGAATCGGTCCTCGTCTGCCGGTGAGGGCGCATCGAGGTTGCGAAATACCAGCACCGTCTCGGTGTCACCGATCGCCAGTTCGATCTGCGGCAGGCGATCCGGGATCGACATGCCGCCGATCAGTGTGCGCAGTCGGGGCAACATGGCCGAGATGTGCGGCGCGAGAACCTCGCACGACGTCATGTCGGTAATAAAACGGGTGCGCCGTTCGTGAAAGCCGACCAGCGCTTCGCCGCGCTTGCGCACATGGCGCACGCTGATGCGCGCGCGATCGCGATAGCCCCAGGCGGGACCGACGATTGCGGGGTAAACGACTTCGGGCCTGAGGTGCGCAACATGCCACAACGCGTCTTCCAGCACGCGCTGCTTGATGGCAGCCTGCGCGGTGGCGTCGACATGCTGCATGCTGCAGCCGCCACAACGGCCAAAGAACGGGCATTTCGGCGTTACGCGTTGAGCGCTTGCTTCGATCACGCGGGTGGTTTCGGCGACGTCGAAGCCGGGCTTTTTTCGAAAGACGGCGTACTCGATCGTTTCGCCCGGCAAGGCACCTTCGACGAAGACGGTCTTGCCTTCGGGCGAGCGGGCGATACCCCGGCCTTGGTTGTCCAGCAATTCGATGCGCGCAGTTGGCATG
>CBDTZF010000444.1:0-2261 GCA_965364825.1 uncultured Rhodocyclaceae bacterium
CAAAGAATCGGCGGCAGCCCGCGCTTCAGTGCGATCGTCATCCACAACGAGACGGTGTATTTGGCCGGTCAGGTGTCGCAATTGGCGGAAGGCGATATCACTGCGCAGTCGGAAGACGTCTTCGCCAAGATCGACGCGCTGCTCGCACAGGCTGGCAGCGACAAGAACCATGTGCTGTCCGCCCAGATATGGTTGGCCGACATGAGCGATTACGACGCCATGAACGCGGCTTGGGATGCGTGGTTGAGCGGTGTCGGCGCGCCGGTGCGTGCCTGCGTCGCGTCGCCGATGGCCAAGAAGCACTACCGGGTCGAGATCATGGTGATTGCCGCGACACGGTCGTAGTCCGGCAGACGGCGCTGAAAAGCGGGAATGCCAGGTTCAAGAGGCTGCGGACACCGCGATAGGTTGTATTGCTGCCATTTTGTGCGCGCAGTGGGTCGGCAGCCGGTAGCCGGGTTTTGAATGCGGACGAATGTTTTTGTAGAAGTCCCCGAAGCAGTTGGTGACGTCGCGCTGGGCCATCCGGCGCCTTCGCGTGTTCGGGCCAGTTGTATCGTTCTGGAGATCATGGAGATCGGTCGGTTTAAGTTGGAACACGGTAGCGGCCTGCTCAAGGGGTTTCCGATCGGAATATGCCGCGCCCTGCCGTGATGTGTCTTTGCGCTGCAACGGGGACGAAAGTTTGAAGTATGCGTGATCGGCGCGTGACCGCTTCTACCGTCATCGTGCCGCTGCCTTCGTGGTTGTTCCCGCGCGAATCGTCACCCAAACCCAGAACGCCCGTTGCAACCAATCAGGTGCCTCGACGCGCCTGTCGCGCGACTCGCTCGCTCGCCACCGAGTCGTGAGTTTTCATTCAAGGTGAAATGCGCCTGCCCGGTCAACGAGACGATCGATCGCAGCAAGCAGGACATCGCAGGCAAGGGCATCCAGCTCTTCATGGCCGTCGACCAGGCGAAACTCGCTGCCGACGGCGGTATCGCACTGCGCCGCTCGGCGCGCAGTTCCTCACCTCGACCGTACGCGCTGATTGACGCCAACTCGAGGCAGTCACCTGCCAACGCCGCGACCCGCGGGAGGTACATGGGTCGGCGTTGACGGCCACGGGATTTAGCGGGATGGTGTGATGCCGCAACCCTCCGCTACATGCAGGGCGCGGTGAACAAGACAATAAAAGGAGACGCAATGGATCTGATCGCACACCAACTCACCATGACCGTGCTGATGACGCCCGACATGGCAAATTTTTCCGGCAAGGTGCATGGCGGCGCGGTGCTCAAGCTGCTCGATGAGGTCGCCTATGCCTGCGCCAGCCGCTATTCGTCGCGCTATGTCGTCACCCTGTCGGTCGATCAGGTGATGTTCCGCCAGCCGATCTACGTCGGCGAACTGGTGACCTTTCTCGCCAGCGTGAACTACACCGGACGGTCGTCGATGGAAATCGGCATCAAGGTGATTGCCGAATCCATCCGCGAACAGGTGGTGCGCCACGCGAACAGTTGCTTTTTCACCATGGTGGCGGTCGACGATGACGGCAAACCGGCCAGTGTGCCGCGCTTCCAGCCCACGACGGTGGAGGAAGAACGCCGCTTCCAGGCGGCCGAAACGCGCAAGGCGCTGCGGCTGGAGCTGGCCAGAAGGTTTGCCGAGACGCATGGGCATAGCGACGAGGTCTAACTGAGCCGGTGCGCCGCTGACACTGAAATTGAAGCCACATTGGTGCGTATTTTCGGCGAACTGGATGATGACGCGCCGCGGATAATACCGATTGAGCAAGATCGATTCGTCCGCCTGGGCGGCGCACCGGCGCGCGCGACCTTGACGCCCGGCAAGCGGCGATATTGAATTTTTCGGGACGTCCCGTGCAGGGTGAGTCGAGCAGCTACGCGCTGTGCGCCGTTCCGTAAGTCGATGAAAGGGGAGTGGATGGACGCGTATATTCAGACGTTTCTGATATATGCCAAACGGCTTTTTGCCGCGCTCATGACGCCCGGCATGTTGTATCAGGTGCTGGTGGTGGCGACTGCTGCGCTGTGTGCGTGGCTGGTGTTTCGGCGGGTGCGCGACTACCTCCACGCCGAGGACAAGGCGCATCCGTTTGTCGGTGCCCGGCGATTCACCTTGCACACCGTGAAACGCATCGTGGTGCCGCTGTCGATGCTCGCGGTGGTGTTAATCGGGCGCGGGCTGCTGATCGGCATGGGCTTCAAGACCACGCTGCTCGATGTGATCGTGCCACTGGTGCTCTCGCTCGCCGC
>CBDTZF010000445.1:0-2259 GCA_965364825.1 uncultured Rhodocyclaceae bacterium
CCGTCGATACGGCATTGAAGCAATTCGGACGCATCGACGTGCTGTGCAATATCGCGGGCGGATTCCGCATGGGTGAGACGGTGCACGAAGCGTCCGATGAAAATGTCGATTTCCTCTACGACATCAACGTGCGCACGCTGCTTCACATGGTGCGCGCGGTGACCCCGCACATGATCACGGCCGGCGGCGGAAAGATTGTCAACATCGGCGCTTACGCGGCGCAAAAGGGCGGCGCCGGCATGGGGCCATACATCGCTGCGAAAGCCGCGGTGATTCGCTTGACCGAATCGATGGCGATGGAATTGCGCGAGAAGCACATCAACGTCAACTGCGTTCTGCCGACGATCATCGACACGCCGGAGAATCGTGCTTCGATGCCCAAGGCCGACCCGGCCCGGTGGGTCAGCCCACAGGATCTCGCCAACGTCATCGCTTTCCTCGCCTCGGACGCCGCGAGTGCCGTGCATGGCGCGGCGCTCCCTGTAACCGGCTTGAGTTGAACCTCGCGCATCGACCCGAAGGTGTGAATGACAAAGGCCCCGAAACGGGGCCTTTGTCATTGCGAGCAATGTGACGCTCAGGATCAGCGGTATCCGGCGCGATCGTAAATCTTCTGTGCTTCGGTGGTCGCTTTTGCAAGTCCACCAATGGACTGTTCGTCGGCCTTGAACTCACCCATCTTTGCCAGTGCCGGGTTGTCCACCTTGACGCTCTCGACCACCGGCCATTCGTTGTTGCCGTCGGCAAAGTAGCGTTGCGCTTCGTCGGAGGCGAGGTATTCAAGGAAGGCTTTGGCGGTTGCCGGATGCGGCGCGTGCTTGAGCATGCCGCCGCCGGAGACGTTGATGTGCGTGCCGGCGTTGTCCTGATTCGGCCACACCAGGCCGACCGCTTCGATAACCGCTTGATCTTCCGGCTTGTCCGAGTTGAGCAAGCGGGCGTAGTAGTAGCTGTTGGCGAGGGCCACGCCGCATTCCCCGGCGGCCACCGCGCGAATCTGGTCGGTGTCGCCGCCCTTGGGCTGGCGCGCGAAATTGGCCACCAGGCCGCGCGCCCAGGCTTCGGTGGCCTCGGCGCCGATGCGCTCGATCATGGCTGCGCCCAGCGAAAGGTTGTAGGGGTGGCTGCCAGAGCGTGTGCACACCTTGCCTTTGAGGTCAGGCGAGGCGAGGTCTTCGTAGTTCTGTACTTGTTCGGGTTTGACCGTCTTTTTATTGTAGATGATGACGCGCGCGCGCTTGGAAAAGGCAAACCAGTCGTCGGTGCGCAAATGCGCCGGAATGCGGCTGTTCAGGACCTCCGAGTCCACTTTGGCGAACAGACCGAGTTTGTCCGCTTTCTCCAGGCGCGAGGCATCGACCGTGATGAACACATCGGCCGGGCTGTTTTCACCCTCGTTCACGATGCGTTGGAGCAGGGCATCGTCCTTGCCTTCGATGCGATTGACCTTGATGCCAGTGGTCTTGGTGAAATTGTTGTAAAGCGCGTCGTCGGTCTGATAGTGACGCGCAGAGTACAGATTGACCACTTGATCTTCGGCGTGCACCGGTGCCAGGGCGGAAAACACGCTCAGCGATGCGGCAAGAAAAATGTATTTCATGATGAAAAAACCCCTCGATGTTGAGTCGGATTAAGTGGCGCGAAGTGTAACGAGATCGATTTTAGAATGCAAATGATTCGTATTTGATATATTGTCAAATAACAATCATTCGCAATAGGATTTCGTCATGAACGCCATGCTGATCGGTGCTGATCGTTTGGGAAACATCCCCTCCTTACTCGATGAATTCGGCATCCGCATTGCCGCCCATGTGACCGGGCGCGACCGTGCCCATCAGCGTCGCGCGGCGGATCTGCCGGCCGGCGTCGAGCTGGTGATCCTGTTTACCGACTTTCTCGGCCACAACGTGATGACGCGCTTTCGACAGGCGGCGGGGAAGGCGGGGGTGGAGTTCGTGTGCTGCCGCCGCTCGGTGTGCGCCCTCAAGCAGGCGCTCGATCGGCGTGAATCGACGAAGTGCAGGGAATGTCCGAAAGCCTTGCGCGGACGTTCCAAGGATTGAGTTTGAATTGCCCGGCGCGCCGTGGCGTTGTTGGCGAGCTGAAACCCGCCCTACGGCGTATAGACGATCGTCGCGCGTTCAGTGAGCACCGGCACACTGGCAGTCGATGCTTCGACGACTGGCGGGTTGCTGGCAAGCGCGATGCTGGTGGCCGGCGCGCGCTGCGGGACGATGCGGCGACCGCCGTTGAAGCGCT
>CBDTZF010000446.1:0-2256 GCA_965364825.1 uncultured Rhodocyclaceae bacterium
GGGCGCAGGCGGCCACATCGTCGCTTCCCACACGCTGTACGGCGGTTCGCGCAATCTGCTCGCCTACACCTTGCCCCGCTTCGGCATCGAAACCACTTTCGTCGACCCACGCGATATCGACGCGTGGACTGCCGCCATCCGGCCGAACACGGCCTTGCTGTTGGGTGAATCGCTCGGTGATCCGGCGCTTCAGGTGCTCGACATTCCGCGCACGGCAGACATCGCACACGCTCACCGCCTGCCGCTGCTGGTCGACGCCTCACTGGTCACGCCCGGCTTGCAACAACCGATCGAGCTGGGCGCCGATCTGGTGGTGCATTCGGCCACCGGATTTCTCGGCGGGCACGGCGTCGCAGTCGGCGGCGTGCTGGTCGACGGTGGGCGTTTCGACTGGCTGGCGAGCGGGCGTTTTCCGACGCTGACCGAGCCGTACAATGGTTTTCACGGCATCACATTCGCCGACGAATCACCTGTCACCGCGTTTTTACTGCGCGCGCGCCACGAAGGCCTGCACGATTTTGGCGCGTGTCTATCGCCAATGAACGCCTTCCAGATTCTGCAGGGCATCGAAACCCTGCCGCTGCGCATGCGCCAGCATGTGAGCAACGCGCAACAGATCGCGGAATATCTCGCGGCGCACACACACGTCACCCGCGTCAGCTACCCCGGCCTGCCCGACCATCCCGACCACGCGCTGGCGCAGCAACTCCTGCCAAACGGTGCCGGTGCGGTTCTGGGCTTCGAGTTGGCTGGCGGGCACGCGGCCGGCGCAGCGTTCATCGGCGCGTTGCGCGTGTTCTCTCACCTCGCCAATGTCGGCGACGCCAAGTCGCTCGTCATCCATCCGGCGAGTACGACCCACAGTCGAATGTCGGCCGACGATCGCGCCGCGGCCGGCATCGGCGAAGGCACCCTCCGCCTCTCCATCGGCCTCGAAGACGCAAGCGACTTGCTCGAAGACATCGAACGCGGCCTGCGCGCCGCCGCCAAGGCCGTCGCATGACGGCGCAAGCAACACCGGGCGCGACAATCTACGCTTACACCGGCGGGCAACCGTTGCGTGCGAATCAGCCGACTGTCGTGTTCGTGCACGGCGCCGGACACGATCACAGTGTATGGAACCTGCCAGCGCGCCATTTCGCCCACCACGGCATGAACGCGCTGGCACCCGACCTTCCCGGCCACGGTCGTTCCGGGGGCGCGCCGCTCGATTCCATCGAAGCGATGGCCGAATGGCTCCATGAATGGATCGAAACGAACTGCGACGATCCGGTCAGCCTGGTCGGGCACAGCATGGGTTCGCTGATTGCGCTGCGTCTGGCGGCAACTCACCCTTCGCGCTGCGCGCGCCTGGTGCTTGTCGGCAGCATTGCGCCCATGCCGGTGGCCGCGCCATTGCTCGCGGCAACGCAGAACACACGCGACGAGGCACACGCGATGATCAACCAGTTTTCATTCGCACCCGCCCACCAGATCGGCGCTAGCCCCCTGCCCGGAATCTGCATCACAGGCGTCAATCGCCGCCTCATGGAACGCGCCGCCGAGGGCGTGCTGCATGCTGACATGACGGCCTGCAACGACTACACCAGCGGACTCGAAGATGCCGCGCGCGTGAGTTGCCCAGCCACGCTGATCTGTGGTGAAAACGACCAGATGACGCCACGCAGAGCCGCGGCCGCCTTGCAGACCACGCTTGCCAAGCCGCCCGGGAGTGCGGGTATTATCGTCTTGCCGGGCGCCGGTCACGCCATGATGAGCGAGGCGCCGGATGCCCTGCTTGATGCACTTGAACGGACTTTACGCACCGGCTAGCAGCATTCGGTAGGCAGGCAACGGCGGCAACGTACCGCCCGCAAGATCTGCCACCGACATCGCAGCACCACAGAACAAATCCCACCCACAGGAGAAGACACACATGCAGCAACCGAATGACGCGGCACCGGATTCGGACGGCCTGCCATTTCCCACCATCCGGGATGTCACGCCAGGCTCGCCATTCAAGTGGTTCGCGCGCGGCTGGTCCGACCTCGTGTCATGCCCGATCCCCAGCCTTTTCTATGGCTTCTGTTTTGCCGCCATGGGACTGTTGATTACCTTCGTTTTCGAACACCACTATCAATACACCGCCGGCCTGACCTCCGGTTTCCTGTTGCTCGGCCCGTTCCTGTCGATGGGACTGTACGAAATCAGCCGGCGACGCGAACTTGGAAACAGCTGTGCACTGGCGCCCACGCTTATCGTGTGGAAGCGCAATGC
>CBDTZF010000447.1:0-2239 GCA_965364825.1 uncultured Rhodocyclaceae bacterium
TGTTCATCACCGCGCCGATCATCTTGTCGCCCTGATACATGAACTTGTATTTTTCCGTCGGCCCCATTTCCATCTCGCCCTCTTGCCGCCAGCCGAACTGAGCGGTGTAGAAGGCAATCGCCGCGTCCTGATCGGTGGTCGTCAGCTCGTTCCAGGCGCAATGGCCAGGCATCGGCGCGTCATAGGCGAAGGCGGTGCTGGTCGCGTCGGGATTGTCCGCCGGGGGCGTGGGCTTCATGATGTAGAACATGACGCCCTGCGGATCGGCGACAAACGCAATGCGGCCGACGCCCGGAATATCCCACGGCTCCCTATGAATGTGGCCGCCCGCGCTCTTTAGCGACTTTGCCGCGGCATCGACAGCATCAACATTGATATAGCCCATCCAGCAGGGCCGCGCGCCATTAGCCGTCATCTCGTCGGTCAGCGCCATAAACCCGCCAACGCCCTCGCCCTTTGCCGAGAAGATGCGGTAGTCCATGCCTTCCTGCCCGCCATCCTGGAATGTCCAGCCGAGCAAGGCGGCATAGAACTCCTGCGCCGCATCGGGGTTGCCCGCGATCAATTCATACCAGATGAAGTCGCCATGCTTGTTGGGCATTTTTATCCTCCTGTTTGTCGTCCGGAAGAATCTTCGAAGCGCCGACGATCAAAGTGTTCGCTGCGCTCTGAACAATTAAATGGTGCAATGCCCTTCGGTTATTGCACCCTACGCTCGCTACCAATACTTTGCCACCACTCGCGCGAGCGCGGCAATGACGTGCCGGGACGTGAGGCGTAGCCCGGATGCGCGTTTTCGCGGTAGCGCATGTCGCGCAGTGGCGAATCGGCTCAGTGCGGATTTGCGGCGCGAACGGGGAGGAGGCGTCGCGCGGCGGGAACGCCACGGTGTGCGCGTCGTCAGAGCCATCGGAGCTGTTAGAATCCACCCCTTTGACATCCGCATAAAACTCATGCTCGAACTACTCGACCGCCCTCGTCTGCCTTTTGTTGCGCTCGCCCTCGTCGGCACCGGCCTGTTGGGCTTCGGACTGTATCTGCAGCATGGGGTCGGACTCGAACCGTGCCCGATGTGCATCATGCAGCGATATGTATTCGCGCTGGCCGTGCTGGTCGCGCTGGTGGCTGGCGTGCATGCCAGCCGCGGGACGCCGCGACGCGTTTATGGCGTGCTGCTCGGTCTGCTGGCGCTTACTGGCGGCGGTATCGCCGCACGCCAGAGCTGGATGCAGGTCTATCCGCCTGACATCGCGACCTGCGGGCCGGGACTGGAATACATGATGGACAGTTTTCCGCTGGCCGAAGTGCTACCGATGGTCTTTCAGGGCGCGGGCGATTGCACCGCGGTTGACTGGACCTTTCTCGGCCTGTCGATTGCCAATTGGTCGCTGCTGTCGTTCTCCGGTGTGCTGCTGTTCGCGCTGTATGTGAGCTTTCGCCGCGCTAACGCCTGAGACACGCCCCGCTGAGAATGTCTAACAAAATGAAGCGAAGCGGCTCTGACTAGGCGCGCCCCCGCAGACAGTACAAACCAGTACGGCAAGGGGGCGCAACAACGTCAGATCATTTTGTTAGGCGTTCTTACTTCAGAACTTTGGTGATCTGAACGCCCAGCACGTACCGGCCCGAGGCAGCGCGGTGGCAGCGTTTGACCTTCACCCGCACATGCAATGGCGGGCGGGTGATACCACTGCCGGACTCGCGCACGAGTACATCGAGTTCCTCCGCCACACGCGGCACATAGTCGGTTTCGAGCGTCATGCCGCCGGTGCCGATCTCGGCGCAGCGCGCGCTATACACTTCTTCTCCGCTGTGCGGCCGCAACAGGGCGTTACAGCCGAATGGAATGCGCCGCGACAGCCGCTGGTTGTCATGCGCTCTCATGTCCATCAGATCACCGGCTCGCCGAGTACGGCCAAGTCCGGATGCGGCAGCGCATCGATCAACATCAGTGACATGTCGTCATGTGCGGCCGCCCCGCTGAGATGGGCCGCCAGCGCCCGGCGCACGGCGTCGAGCCGGGCGGCCGGCGCGGTGGTTTCGAGTGTGCGCTCCAGTCGGGTGTTGCCGAAAGGCTGGTCGGCGGCGTCGGCAGCTTCCACCACGCCATCGGACAGCATCACAATCTGTTCGTCGCGTTCGAGCGCGCTGGTTTCGATTTCGCACACCGACGGCGCGCTGTCGACGACGCCGAGCGGCAAGTGGCGTGAGACGAAACGCTTGCGCACGCGGCCGGCGG
>CBDTZF010000448.1:0-2239 GCA_965364825.1 uncultured Rhodocyclaceae bacterium
GGGAGGACGATCGTCGGCCCGCGATCGCGGAACGCCGCTGTCGATCGAGCTCGGTCAAAGCCCCTCTCCCACCGGGAGTGGGGTTGGGGTGAGGGAAAGCCCGCGCGAATCCAAAACGACCACAGCTTCGTCGCTTGGGTAGACGAAGGAAGCCCGACATCCCCGTGCTCGCCAAATGTCGGGCGCCGCTGCGCTCTGCCCAACCTACCCGACTTACACAGCGCGAGCGTGCGCCATGGATTCCCGCTTTCGCGGGAATGACGGATCGCGGGGTTTTGCGGCGACCGGCCCATGCCCTTACTTGATCAACCCGGCACTGCGCGCCGCTTTCTCGATACCCTCGTAATTCTCCGTCTTCGTCGGCACGAATTTCGAGGCGCGCTGCAGGTCCATGATCGCCTTTTGCTCGGGATCGGCGGGGTCGAGTTTGAGGAAGGCGTCGGCGATCTTCTGGCGCAGCGCGGGATCCATCCCTGGGCGCACCGTCCAGTTGTAGTCGAAATACGGCGGTGTGGTGGCGATGATCTTGACGCGCGCGGCGTTGGCATCGCCTTTCTCGATCAGCTTGTCCATCACCGAAGCATTGAGCACGCCGGCATCGACGCGGCCGGAGGCGACGAAGGCGACGGTTGCGTCGTGCGCGCCGGAGAAAGCGACTTTGGTGAAATCCTTGTCTGGATCGATGCCGTCCTGCAGCAGAAAGTAGCGCGGCATCAGGTGGCCGGAGGTGGACGACGGCGAGCCGAAGGCGAAGGTCTTGCCCTTCAATTCTGAAATCGTGGTGATCGGGCTGTCGACGGGCACGATGAATTTACTGGTGAAGACTTCGTCTTCAGCGCGCTGCACGAGGGGTATCGCCTCGCCATTGGTACGCAGCTTTGCCTGCACGAAGGTAAATCCACCCAGCCAGGCAAGGTCGATCTTCTTCGTCGCCAGCCCTTCGACGACGGCGGCGTAGTCGCTCACCGGCGTGAACTTTACTTCCATACCGGTTTCCTTTTCCAGATACTCACCGAGCGGCGCGAACTTGCGCTGCAATTCGGTCGGCGCTTCGTCCGGGATCGCCGACACGCGCAAGACCTCGGCGGCGTGAACGGTGGCCGCGCCGAGCATGGCAGCGAGCGCAAGAGCACAACGGGAAATCACACGGGGCATGGGACTCATGAGATTTTTCCTATCGGATTTATGGAAACGTACTGAGTGAGATTTATTGCACGAGGGTTTGTCATACTACAAGGCGGATCGGTTCCGTCGCATTGCCTTCCGGCAAAACCTGACCGATACGGGCAGTATTCATATAGCCCAGTTCGCGCAGTGCGGCGATGCAGGCGTCGGCCTTGTCGGGCGGGACGCTGGCGAGCAGACCGCCGGCCGTCTGCGGGTCGAACAACAGCGGATACGCCGGATGCGCGCTCGCCTCGGCCTGGTTGCGCAGTGCACGACGCAGGCGCACGTTGGCCGGTTGCAGCGAACTGAGGATGCCGGCCGCGACGGTTTCAGCGGCGCCGTCGAGCAGCGGCAGCGCGTCGAGGTCGATTTCGGCATCGACGCCTGACGGCCGCGTCATCTCAATCAGGTGACCGAGCAGGCCGAAGCCGGTGAGATCGGTGCAGGCGGTGGCGCCGTGCGCGATCAGACAGGGCACCGCGCGCCGGTTGGAGACTTGCATCGATTCGAGCGCGGCATCGATCCAGCGGCCGCGCGCCTTCAATAGCGCGTGTGCCGCAAACAGCGTGCCGGTGCCGATCGGCTTGGTGAGAATCAGCACGTCGCCGGCTTGCATGCCGCCCTTGCGCATCACGCTGGCGAGTTGCGCGTCGATCAGGCCATTGACCGCGAAGCCCAGCGCCAGTTCGCGACCTTCGCCGGTATGGCCGCCGACCAGCGCGCAGCCGGCTTCGTTGAGCACATCGACGGCGCCGGTCATCATCTGGAAGACGGTGTCCTCGACCTTGCTCTCAAGCCCCGGCGGCACGGTCGCAATCGCCGTGGCGGACTGCGCTTCGCCGCCCATCGCGAAGATGTCGCCGAGGGCGTGATTGGCCGCGATGCGCCCGAAAGTCCACGGGTCGTCGACAAAGGCGCGGAAGAAATCGACGCTGTGCACCAGCAGTTTGTCGGCCGGCACGCGCAACACGGCGGCATCGTCGGGTGCATGCAGACCGATCAATACGTCGTCGCGCTCGACCGGATGCAGATTGGCCAGCGCGCGCGAGAGCACGGTGGCGCCGACCTTGGC
>CBDTZF010000449.1:0-2234 GCA_965364825.1 uncultured Rhodocyclaceae bacterium
ACCACCCAAAGGAATTTCACCATGTCGATGAAGCATCCGATCATCGCCGTGACCGGCTCGTCGGGCGCGGGCACGACGACCGTCAAAGACACCTTCGAAGCGATCTTCCACCGCGAAAACGTCAATGCCGCGATCGTCGAAGGCGACAGCTTCCACCGTTTCACGCGCGATGACATGAAGCAGCAGATCGACACTGCCGAAGCGCAGGGCCAGCGCGGCATCAGCCACTTCGGCCCGGAAGCCAATCACCTCGATCTACTCGATCAGCTGCTCCGCTCATACGGCGACTCAGCCACCGGGCGCCGACGCTACTACGTGCACAGCGAGACCCAGGCGCTGCGCTGGAACCTGCCGCTGGGCACCTTCACCGAGTGGGAAGACTTGCCGGTCGGTACCGACTGTCTGTTTTACGAAGGCCTGCACGGCGCTGTGGTCACCGACGCTGTGGACGTCGCACGCCATGTCGACCTGCTGATCGGCGTGGTGCCGACCATCAACCTGGAATGGGTACAGAAACTGCATCGCGACACCAGTCGCCGCGGCTATTCCGCGGAGGCCGTGCAAGTGACCATCCTGCGCCGCATGCATGACTATGTGCACTACATCGTGCCGCAGTTTTCGCGCACCCACATCAATTTCCAGCGCGTGCCGGTGGTCGACACCTCCAATCCGTTCGCGGCGCTCGACATCCCCTCACTTGACGAATCAATGGTGGTGGTCCGGTTCAAGGATCCGCGCGGCGTCGACTTCCCGTATTTGCTGCGCATGCTGCACGACTCCTTCATGTCGCGCGCCAACACCATCGTGGTCCCCGGCGGCCGGCTCGACCTGGCGATGCAGTTGATCCTCACGCCGCTCATCTGGAAACTCATGGAGCGGCGCCGCCAGTGGGTCTGAAAACAAGCGCAAAACCATGATTGCATTGCCCTAATTCACACCTGTCGCGCCCACTTCGCGCACCCGCCCGACGCGTTGGCCGCTATCCAAACAACCCGCTTTCGACGATAATTCCGCCTTTGCCATCAATGGCCAGCCGGCCGGAAGAGAAATGTCGTCCGAGCGCAATGTCACGCCCCCCCAGTTCAATCCCATCACTGGCGCCATTCGCGCGCTCGCCATGGATGCCGTGCAGAAGGCGAAATCCGGCCATCCCGGCGCGCCCATGGGCATGGCGGAAATCGCCGAGGTACTGTGGCGCCATCACCTCAAGCACAATCCGGCCAACCCGGACTGGGCCAACCGCGACCGCTTCGTGCTCTCCAACGGGCACGGCTCGATGCTGCTGTATGCGCTGCTCCACCTCACCGGCTATGACCTGCCGATCGAGGAGCTGAAGAATTTCCGCCAGTTGCACAGCAAGACGCCCGGCCATCCGGAGTATGGCTACGCACCCGGCATCGAAACCACCACCGGGCCGCTCGGCCAGGGCCTCGGCAACGCCGTCGGCATGGCGTTGGCCGAGAAAGTGCTGGCCGCCGAATTCAACCGCCCCGACCACGCCATCGTCGATCACCGCACCTGGGTTTTCGTCGGTGACGGCTGCCTCATGGAAGGCATCTCGCACGAAGTGTGTTCGCTCGCCGGCACGCTTGGCCTCGGCAAGCTAATCGCGTTCTACGACGACAACAACATCTCGATCGACGGTAACGTGGACGGCTGGTTCACCGACGACACGCCGAAGCGCTTCGAAGCCTACGGCTGGCAGGTGATGCGCGATGTGCAGGGCCACGATCCGGCGTCGATCGAAGCGGCCATCGCCGAAGCGACCGCCAATACCACGCAGCCGACGCTGATCTGTTGCAAAACGGTGATCGGTGCCGGCGCACCAAACAAGCAAGGCGGGCACGACGTGCACGGCGCGCCGCTGGGCGATGCAGAGATCACCGCCGCGCGCGCCCACATCGGCTGGAATCATCCGCCGTTCGAAGTGCCTGACGACGTCTATACGGCCTGGAACGCCCGCGAAGCCGGCAACGCCGCCGAGACGGAATGGAACACACGCTTCGACGCTTATCGCGCGGCCCACCCGGAACTGGCGGCCGAATTCAAACGCCGCGCCGCCAGTGAGTTGCCGGCCGACTGGTCGGCGCATGTGGCCAAGGTGCTGAGCCAGGTGTGCGACAAGGGCGAAACCATTGCAACGCGCAAGGCCAGCCAGAACGCCATCGAAGCGTTCGCGGCAAAGTTGCCCGAACTGTTCGGCGGCTCGGCCGATCTGGCGGGTTCGAACCTCA
>CBDTZF010000450.1:0-2209 GCA_965364825.1 uncultured Rhodocyclaceae bacterium
CGGGTCAGCCAACGGCCAGAAACATTTCCATGACATTCATTCACCACAGCGCTGCACGCGGGGCTTTCGCCGCCTCGGTGATCGTCCGCACTGCTGGCCGATTCTCTTCGGTGCGCCCGGGCAGGCGATCGGTCGAGCCCAAGCGCGAGGCTGAGCGCACTATGCGGCTACGTCTGTACGCTGGCACACATGGCCCGGTGCCGTCCGGCAACGGTTGCAGGCACCGCTGCGTGAGCGCTTCTTTACAGGACTTTAGCGTGAAAGAGCGCGATGTGACGACGGCGTAGAGCCGGGTTCAGCCGGCCATCGGTGCCTCGCCGGGCGTCAAGGCGGGGTGAACCCGTTGAAGCCCTCTTTGCAGGCACCTCATGGATGCGCGCGCGCCGTTCCTCGAATTGGCCGCGATCGTCGGCGGGCAAGTCCGCACGGCCTGAGCCGCGCAGAAAACGGTCGATCGCAACCCCGTCCAGCGTCTTGAAAGTACGGCCCTGTCCGTCTTTCCTCGACGTCCACACCCGGTCAATGCTGTCGCCGGCCTTGCTGATGCGTGCTTTGAGCGAGTCTTGCGGATGCGGATTCTGACTACGGTCGATCATGACCCCCTCCGACTGAGGTTTCGGGACACAGCGGGTGGTCTCTGGAGGGGGTCTTCTCGCCAGGCAGCAGTTCCGCCAACCCCACTCAGTGGTTGTGGGCCTGGTCGCGCGGGCTTTGCATGCACGTGCTTGAGCTTGACGTTGACGGCGCGAACGCGATCACGCATCGGGCGCCTCCGTGACGCGATCGGCGATGGCGAGTTCGAACCCCACCTCCGCACGCAAACCCGCGAGGTCACGCTGGATCACCGCCACGGCCAGCTGTTTGCCGCCGCGCGAGTAGCTGATCTTGCAATCGCGTTTCTCGAGATGCGCGCGGCGGTCTGGCCCTGGCGCTCGGCCACCACCCCCAGTGCTCGACCCGAATGCTTTCCCCAGTCAGCCGATCCGGCCAGCGCGCGATATCGCCGGCGGCGTAGATGCCGGGCATGCTGGTTTGCAGGTACGCGTCCACGCTGACGCCGCGATCGGTCGCGAGACCGTCCTGCTGCGCCAACGCGATGTTCGGCTTGACGCCCACCCCGATCACCACCAGATCGGCGTCGAGCCGTTCGCCGTTGCCCAGGGTCACACCGCCCGCGTCGATCGACGCGGACGAGGCGCCCAGATGAAAGCTCACGCCATGTTGCTCGTGCAGACGACGGATGAAATCGCCCACCTCGGCGCCGAACACCTTTTCCATCGGTATCGCCTCGCGCCCGACCACGTCAACGGCAAGCTTGCGCGCACGCAGCGATGCGGCGACTTCCTGACCGATGAAGTTCGCGCCGATCACGACCACGCGTTCGGCCTTCTTCGCGTCGGCGATCAAGGCATCACAATCGGCCAGAGTGCGCAAGTAATGGACGTGCGGCAGATCGGCGCCGGGCAAGTCCAGGTGCACGAGATCTGCGCCGGTGGCGAGCAGCAGCGTGTCGTACTCGCACGCGCTGCCGTCGTCGAGTTCGATCCGCTTTTGCGCGGTGTCGATGCGGGTGACGCACACGTTCAAGCGCAGGTTGGTTTTTTTCGGCGTAGAACGACAGCGTGCGCGGCGGCGTGACCACTGCGTCGCCGGTGCCCGCGAGTGCTCCCTTGGAAAGGTTCGGCCGATCGTAAGGCGGCGAGGTGTCTGCGCTCAGCCCGCGTAGGACGTAATAACCGAAGGGCATTGCGCCGTATGTCAACCATGGGCATCATCAAGCCATGCCCGACTACCGACGCGCCTAGCATGCGGGCTGCACCTGTTTTTATACCGTCAATGCCTTGCAACGGCAAGACAACGATCTGCTGGCTAGTCATATCGGGTTGCTTCGCGAGGTTCTTCGACGTGTTCGCTCCAGGCATCCGCTCACGATTCACGGTTGGGTTGTGTTGTCAGAGCACATGCACTGTGTGATTGAACTCCCACCGGGAGATTCTGATTTTCCCTTGCGCTGGCGCCTAATCAAGGCCGTGTTCTAAAAAGGATTTCCGGTGTATGAACAATGATCAGCCGTTCGGCGCGCTCGCGGGGAACGCGGCATATGGCGGCGGCGCTATTGAGAGCACCTCATCCGGGGTCAAGCCGATTTCAAAGCCCACATGGACTACTTGCATTTCAATCCCGTCAAACATTGGCATGCGGCACAGGT
>CBDTZF010000451.1:0-2195 GCA_965364825.1 uncultured Rhodocyclaceae bacterium
GATCGAATCGAGACCGGCGGCAAAAACCGACAATGGGATGACAAGCAGGCATAGCGCCCGCACAATTGCTTGCATGATGAATCTCCGCTTCGTTCGAGGATCAGGCGTCCAGCTTATCACCGTGGCAGTGGCCATCGGCCTGCTCGCTGGCGCGGTTTACATGTTCACACACAATCCACGCGCCCCCGCCGTCTCGCTACCGCTCATCGACGGCCGTCTCGCGCACAGCGACGACTGGCGCGGCAAGGTTGTGCTGGTGAATTTCTGGGCGACCAGTTGCGCGATCTGCGTCAAGGAAATGCCCGCCCTGGTCGACACCTACCAGGCGGTCGCCGGCCCGTCATTCGAGATGGTCGCGGTGGCGATGGCCTACGATGCGCCCGCGCGCGTGGTGCACTTTGCGCGCCAGCGTGCCTTGCCGTTCAAGGTTGCGTTCGATGCCCGCGGCGAAATTGCCGAAGCCTTCGGCGATGTCGCCGCCACCCCCACCACGCTACTCATCGACCGCGACGGGCGCATTGTCGAACGCATTGTTGGTCCGCCGGATTTTTCGTGGCTGCAGGGGCGCCTGCGAACTTTGCTCGCGCTGCCCACGTAGGACGTAGCCCGGATGAAGGCCGCAGGCCGGAATCCGGGGCTTTCGGTCGATCAACGGGTGATCCCCGGATTCCGCTACGCTGCATCCGGGCTACGGTTGCTAAGGCGGACACTTTCTAAAGTTTTGATTTCCTGCTTAGCGGCCTGATACCAAGAAAAAACATAACGGTCTGAAAGCACGTCGGGGTGCTGTTCCGCATACCGCATAAACCACGCCAGCTGGCCATCCCACTCTTCGGAAGTGTTTGACGGCCTTAGCTCCCATCCGAGCTCGTCAATCAACCAATTTGCTTTGGCGCTATTTCGCATCTGCGACGTGCATACCCAGTTCGACTCATCATCACTCCCTCCCCTGGAGACCGGAACAACATGATCAATGGTAGGCAGCAGATGCCAATAGGCTATATGACATTCGGACATCTTCCAGTTCTTGTGAAACGGAAATTCTTCCGGCATCAATGACGACAAGATGCGAAGCACTGGCGGGAAAACCATCTTATCCCCAGAGTATCGATCGACGAACCCATCTCTGATGAATATTCTTGTCTTCTCACGATTGGTGTAACTCCGCCCGTCGTTTGCAAGCAACGTAAAGGGATATTCCCTTCTAAGAATTTCCCGTGCTTCCTTCAGGCTGCCGTTGGCAATCGCGGAACAGGCTTTTTCTATTTGAACGTGGTACGACATCTTGGAGCCTCGCTCAATATCACATCGTATTCGATCGATAACGAAGCGTTCGTGGTTTTCACACTCGATCCGCCATCACTCCAGCATATAAACAAACGTCGATACTACGCGCACGCGCTTCTCGATGGTGCGTCCGGCGTCGTGATTGCCGTCGTCGGCGAGGACGCGGATGACGCCCTGGTTGGCGTGTTTGAGGCGGCCGAGGGTGGCGCCGGCGTCGGCGGCGAATTTCTGCGCCTGTTCGCGGGCGTTGGCGGTGGCGGCTTCGAGCAGGGCGGGTTTGAGGTCGTTGACGCCGCGCAACTGATAGCGCGGCAGGCCTTGCCCTTCGCCTTCGCCGGTGAGCTGGATGCCGGCGGCGATGAGCGGGTCGATGGCGTTGGCGGCAGTGGCCACGGCGTCGACGCGCTCGGACTTGACGCTCACCTGCCCGGCGCCGTTGTAGCGCAGCGGCACATCGCTGTTGGCGTATTCGCGTGCGTAGGCGTCCTGCACTTGCACGGCGGGAATTTCGAGTTCGTCTTCACGGAAACCTTGCGCGCGCAGGAAATCGGCGACTTGCGTGCGATCTTCGGTGAGCGCTTTTTGCACCGAACCGAACTGGTCGCCGCCGCGGCGGAAGGTGAGCGTCCACACTGCGAAGTCGCTTTTCACGTCCTGCTCAGCGAGGCCCTTGATGGTGACCGAGCGCTCGCCGAGGCGGAACTGCTGCAGACCGGTGCCGACCGACACGCCGGCGATCGCGATGCCGATCGCCAGGATAAGCGCGGAGATGCGTCCCACGCCTGCCTATTCCTGAACGACGCCGGCGCTATTAAACGACGCCAGCATCGTGCGCCTGCTGATCCGCCCAATATGAAGAGCGCACCATGGGACCGCAGGCGGCGTTCTTGAAGCCCATCTTGAAGGCT
>CBDTZF010000452.1:0-2190 GCA_965364825.1 uncultured Rhodocyclaceae bacterium
CCATCGTGGTGATGGCGCTGGCCAATCTCGGCGTCGCCACGCTGCGCAACTTCATCCCCTACGAAATCCGCATTCCCGTTTTCATCCTCATCATTGCCTCGCTGGTAACGGTGGTCGATCTGCTGTTTAACGCCTATCTGCACGAGCTGTATCTGGTGCTCGGCATCTTCATTCCGCTGATCGTCACCAACTGCATCGTGCTGGCGCGCATCGAAGCCTTTGCCGCCAAGAACAACCCGCTCATCTCCACCTTCGACGGCATCGCCATGGGCATCGGTCTGTTGTGGGTGCTCGCCCTGCTTGGCACCATTCGCGAACTGATCGGCGCGGGTACGGTGCTCGGCGGGATCGACCTGATCATAGATGGCGCCGAACCGATCAAGGTGCTGGGGAACGACTACCCCGGCTTCCTCATCGCCATCCTGCCGCCGGGCGCGTTTTTCGCCCTTGGCTGTCTGATCGCGATGTTCAACTGGATCAACCTGCGCGCCACCCAGCGCCGGCAAGCGGCACAAGCCAGGGTGCCCGAAGGCGCTGTGCCGGAAAGCTGAACCTAATGTTCATGGCGGTTTGCGCCGCCACCTCTGACCATGAAGTACGATGCGTGCGCAACATATGTAGGGCGGGGTTTAGCCCGCCACGACGCCCGACGAGGCACAGATGGCCGGCTGAACCCGGCCCTACGCCATCGTCACATCGCGTTATTTCACGCTAATAACGGTAGTTGGACGCGCCCGAGTGTGCGGCTGGCGGGTCTCGTATGGCAAGGCGCGAGGAGGACGCAGGAGCGGTCCCTGCTACCTCAGTTTCCAAATGCGGCAACGCAGTCAGGCGACCCGCCAGTCGTGCAATCGGGCGTGTAGCGTACTCACCCAATGGCCGAATCTTCTCAAAAAGGAAAACGTCAATGCAAACAACGCGCTACGCAGAACAACAAGCGGTCAACTGCCGTTATTAGGTTGCTCATGGCGCGGCCGATGAGCAAGGAGGCGATCGCGCAGATGTTTGCGCGCTTCAAGGCCGCCAATCCCGAACCGAAGACCGAGCTGGAATACGGCTCGCACTACCAGTTGTTGGTCGCGGTGGTGCTGTCGGCGCAGGCCACCGACAGGAGTGTGAACCTCGCTACGCGCGGTCTGTTCGCCGCCGCACCCACACCCGAAGCGATGGTCGTGCTGGGCGAGGAAGCCATTGCCGCGCACATCAAGACGATTGGCCTGTTCCGCAATAAAGCGAAGAATGTGGCGGCGCTCTCGCGCCTGCTGCTCGAACGCCACGGCGGCGAAGTGCCAGCCGAACGCGCCGCGCTCGAAGCGCTACCCGGCGTCGGCCGCAAGACCGCCAACGTCGTCCTCAACACGGCCTTCCGTCAGCCCGCGATGGCGGTCGACACGCACATTTTCCGCGTCGCCAATCGCACCGGATTGGCCGCCGGAAAGAATGTCGATGAAGTGGAAAAACGCCTGCTCAAGCGGGTGCCGAAGGACTACCTGCTCGACGCGCATCACTGGCTGATCCTGCATGGTCGCTATGTCTGCACGGCACGCAAGCCACGCTGTGGCGCGTGCACGGTGCGCGACCTGTGCAACTTCCCCGACAAGATCGACACCCCCGAATAATCCGCAACCCAAGGCTGACACCATGTTCGACCCCTCACGCGACCAGGCGCGCCAGTTCTTCATCGACGCATGGAAAAAGCACAAAGCAAAACAAGTGCTGACACCGTTGGAGGCGCAGTTCGTCGACATCGCGAGCCTGCATCCCGAATACCATGCGCTGCTCGAAGATGCCGACGCCGTCGACCGCGATTTCACCCCCGAAGACGGCCAGGTGAATCCGTTCCTTCACCTCTCGCTGCACCTGGCGATTGAAGAACAACTGTCGATCGACCAGCCGCTTGGCCTCAAATCCGCCTTCGCGCAATTACAACTCCGCCTCGGTAACCGGCACGACGCCTTGCACGAAGTGCTCGAATGCCTCGGTGAGATGATCTGGAAGGCACAACGCGACCGTCAGCCGCCCGATGGCGCCGCTTACGTCGAAGCCGTACGCAAACGCGCCGGTCTCGCGTAAGCGACACCGGCGCGTTGTTTCGTCGCTCGCGCAATAACCGTAGGGTGCAATAAGCGAAGCGCATTGCACCGATCAACGGTTGGAATGGTGCAATGCGCTTCGCTTATTGCACCCTAC
>CBDTZF010000453.1:0-2188 GCA_965364825.1 uncultured Rhodocyclaceae bacterium
CAATTGCCGCGCATGGCCGGCATCGGCATGTTCTTCGCGATCGCCTCGTTGGGTTTACCCGGGCTGAGCAATTTCGTCGGCGAATTCATGTCCCTGCTGGGCACCTTCCAGGCCAGCGCGGCGTTCGCCAGCGTCGCCGCGCTCGGCGTCGTGGTGGCGGTGATCTACGCGCTGCACTGGATGCAACACGTCTTTCAGGGGCCACCGTCCGGCGATACGAACAGTGAGGCCGTGTCGCTGCGCGACTTCGGCGTGCGCGAGACAAGCATGATGGGCGTGATGATCGTCATCACGATCTGGATCGGCATCTACCCGCAGCCGATCATGGACGTCCTTCATCCGGCACTGGCGGGCTTGCGTGACACCGCGCTTGCGGCGAGCGGAGGTATCCGGCCATGATTCTGACTCACGACCATTTCATCGCTCTGCTGCCGTCGATCGTGCTTGGCGTCTCGGTGCTCGTCGTCATGCTGGTGACGGCGTTTCACCGTCGTCACGCCTTGATCCTGGCATTGACCCTGATCGGATTGGCGCTGAGCCTGCTGTCGCTGCCGTTGGCGATGTCGGTGGCACCGCTGCAGGTCACGCCGATGCTCATCATCGATGGCTATGCGCTGTTCTATGCCGGTCTCGTGGCGGCTGCGGCGATGGTGACGGCGCTGCTCTGCTACAGTTATTTCCACGGCCGCGACGGGCGCGTCGAGGAGATCTACATCCTCCTCTTGCTGGCCTCGCTCGGTGCCGCGTATCTGGCCGCAAGCAGCGATCTGGCCTCGCTGTTCCTGTCGCTCGAACTGCTCAGCGTGGCGCTGTTCGGCATGATTGCGTATCGGTCCACGCAACGTCAGCCGCTCGAAGCGGGCCTCAAGTATCTCTTCATGGCGGGCGTGTCGTCGGCCTTCCTGCTGTTCGGCATCGCGTTGCTGTTTGCTCGTCTTGGCACGCTGAGCTTCGCCACCCTCGCGGCCCGCCTGGGCGCGCTGGAATCCGGCCTCGATCCGGCCCTGCTGGCGGGCTTGACGATGATCACCATCGGCCTCGGCTTCAAGGTATCGCTGGTGCCGTTTCACATGTGGACGCCCGACGTCTATCAGGGCGCACCCGCGCCGGTGAGCGGCTTTCTCGCCAGCGTCTCCAAGTCGGCCGTGATCGCGGTGCTGCTGCGCACCTTCGTCGTCACCGGCGGCATTGAGTCCGGGCCGTTGTTCCTCGTGCTCAACCTGATCGCCATCGCTTCGATGCTTTTTGGCAATCTGCTGGCGCTGCTCCAGAACGATGTCAAGCGCATCCTCGCCTACTCGTCGATCGCGCATCTGGGCTACCTCTTCGTCGCCTTCCTGGTTGGCGGACGCTTCGCCGCGGAAGCCGTGAGCTTTTACATCACCACCTACGTGGTGACGATCCTGGGCGCATTCGCGGTGGTCTCCATCGTCTCGCGGCCGGCCCACGGCGCCGAGGAGTCCACCGGGCTCGAAGAGTACGCAGGCCTGTACTGGCGCCGCCCCTGGCTCGCCACCGCGTTCACCATCGCGCTGCTCTCGCTCGCCGGCGTTCCGCTCACGATCGGCTTCATCGGCAAGTTCTACCTCTTCGACGCCGGCGTGCGCCACGCCCTGTGGCCGGCGCTGACCGCGCTCATCGTCGGCAGCGTGCTCGGCCTCTTCTACTACTTGCGGATCATCATCGCGATGGCGCAGCGTGCCGACGACACGCGTGCAGCCGCGACACCGGTCGGCATGGCGGGCGGAATTGCCATCCTTGTGATTTCGCTCCTGGTGGTCGGCCTGGGTGTTTATCCGACCCCGTTGATCGACGTCCTGCGCGCCAGCACGAGTGTGTGGGCCGGGGCGCTTTGAATGGGAACA
Organism: uncultured Rhodocyclaceae bacterium; assembly: GCA_965364825.1. Lineage (GTDB taxonomy): Bacteria > Pseudomonadota > Gammaproteobacteria > Burkholderiales > Rhodocyclaceae > Nitrogeniibacter. Next base: position 1,866 of record CBDTZF010000453.1, read on the forward strand.
CGGCGATTTTTTTGGGTAGGCGGGCGGTGCAATGCGCTTCGCTTATTGCGCCCTAGGCGGATTGTTTTACGAACCATCATCGTCAGTGGCGGTGACTCCAGCCATTGATAAATACGGGGGAACACGGCTCATGAACATCTACAAACGTATCTTGCTGGTGATTGATCTGGGGGAACATAGCGACGAGGTGGTGGCCCGTGCGGCATACCTGGCGAAGGCCTTGAAAGCGCATGTCGATCTTCTTCACGTCCTCGAGCACGTCCTCGGCGATTACTCCGCGGACGTGGTGCCTCCCGAGAGCATGGACAAGCTGGACATCGTCA
>CBDTZF010000454.1:0-2186 GCA_965364825.1 uncultured Rhodocyclaceae bacterium
GTCACCGCCGACCAGGTGTGAACAGGCCCTAGTCCTTGCCGCTACGCCGGATCGAAACCAGTAGCCAGATGCCGCCGACGACCGCGCCGAGAAAGCCGAGCAGGGCGAAGGTCGACAAGCCCGCCAACAAGCCCTCGCCCGCCACCGTCATGACGATCGAGGTGCCGATGATCAACGCTGCGGTGACGATGCCGATAGTGAGACGACTCACCGCGCGGTCGATGCGATCGCCGAAGTGCTTGAGCGGGGGCACCTCGACTTCGACCCTCAGCTTGCCGCGGCGGGCGGCGCGCAGCAGTTCGCTGAGGTCCTGCGGCAGCGCGCCGAGCAATTTGAGCGCGCCGTCCACCGTGCGCCAGCCGCGCCGGGCAAGTGCCACCGGTGAGTTGTGCGCGAGCAGCACGTTTTGCAGAAATGGCGTGGCTTCGCCGGCCATGTCGAAGTCCGGATCGAGCTGCCGGCCCATGCCCTCGAGCGAGATGAAGGCCTTGATCAGCAGCGCCAGATCGGGCGGCAGGGTGAGGTGGTTGTCGCGCAGGATGGTCACCACGTCGAGCAGCATCGAAGCCAGGTTGAGGCGCTTGAGCGGCACCCCCTTGTATTGATCGACGAAGCTGTCGATCTCGCGACGCAGCCGCGCCGGATCCGCGTCGCCGTCGCCCGAGGGTTCGTCGCGCCAGTCGAGCAGAATCTCGGCAACGGATTCCGCGTCGCCTGACACCAACCCGTGCAGCAGCACGGCTATCTCGTAGCGGCGGGGTTCGGAGAGCCGGCCGACCATGCCGAAATCGATGAAAGCGATGCGATTGCCCGGCAGATAGAAGACATTGCCGGGATGCGGGTCGGCATGGAAGAAACCGTCTTCGAGAATCATCTTCAGCACCGCCGCAGCGCCGCGGCGGGCCAGCACCCGCCGGTCCAGCCCGGCCGCATCGACCGCTGCGAGATTGCGACCGGGAATGCCGTCGATGAAGTCCTGCACATTGAGCCGCTCGCCGCTCCATCGCCAATGAATACCCGGAACGACGAACTCGGGGTGCTCGGCGAAATTACCCGCAACCCGCTCGGCGCTGCGGCACTCGGCGGCAAAATCCAGCTCGCGGCGCAGCGAGGTGGTGAATTCGCGCACCACCTCCCGCGGCCGGTAGCGGTGCAGTTCGGGCATCTCGGCCTCGATGATTTCGGCCAGTCGCGCGAGCAGCCGCAAATCGGCCTCCACCGTCGGGCGGATGCCGGGGCGACGCACCTTGAGCACCACCTCGCGCCCATCGGCCAGTCGGGCACGATAGACCTGCGCCAGCGAGGCGGCCGCCAGCGGCGTGGTGTCGAGCGCGGCGAAGGCGGTTTCGGGCGCTTCGCCAAGATCTTCGGCGAGTTGCGCACGGACCTGCTCGAACGGCACTGCCGGCGCGGCATCCTGCAGTTTGCTGAACTCGGCGAGCCACTCGGGCGCGAACAGATCGACGCGGGTGGCGAGAATCTGCCCGAGCTTGATGAAAGTCGGCCCGAGATCCTCGAGCGCCCGCCGTGCGCGGGCCGGCGGTTCGAGACGCGCGAATTCGTCCGGCACATGCCAGTGCAGCGCCTTGCCGGCCGTGGCGAGCGCGTCCGCCATGCCCAGGCGACGCACCATGTCACCGAAGCCGTAGCGGATCAACACGCCGGCGATGTCCTGCGCGCGTGACAGATCCCGCGCGGCGCCGATGGCTTGCCAGAACATCAGTCGTGCTGATCCGGCGACTGTGGCGGCGTCTTGTCGGCGGGTGGCTGCAGGCGGTCGGCGATGCCCTTGAGTATTCCGGCCGCGATCCCGGCCATCAGCGCGGCCTGCTGGCGCAGCGTGTCGGCGCCGGCCTGCATCTGCTGCTGAGTGACATCGGCAAGCGCCTGGGTGAGTTGGGACAGCGCGCCGCTCACCCGCTCACCCACCGCCGTGCCGCTGTTGCGCGCATGATCGGCAAGGCCGTGCAGGGTGTCGCGCACATGCCCGGTCGACGCCCTGGCGGCATCGGCCAGCGTGTCGATGAACATCGACTCCATCGAACCGAGCTCGTCCACCGCCTTCTTGATGCTCTGTTTTGAGAATTCCCCGCTGCGCCCGACCGCCTCGCGCACCGCCAGCTGCGAGGCCTCGGCCGCCGAGGCGAGTGCCTGATCGAGGCCCTTGACCGCTTCGCGCAGCGCCG
>CBDTZF010000455.1:0-2185 GCA_965364825.1 uncultured Rhodocyclaceae bacterium
GGCCCCGGCGAACCAGACGCCGATTTCCGCATCGACGGCCCGGCGCAGCATGGCATGGCCGGCCTCATTCACCTGTTCGGCATCGAATCACCGGGTCTCACCGCCGCCATTGCGATCGGCCGGCATGTTGCCGGCATGGTCGCCGCGTAGTGCCGCGCCTTTACGGGATCGCCGATGAATGCTCAGCTTGTCTCGAGGCGGAAGCCGATCCTCACCGAGACCTGGAAATGCGCGATCTTGCCATCGATCACATGGCCGCGCGTTTCGGTAACTTCAAACCAGTCGATTTGGCTGATGGTTTTGGCCGCCGTCTCGATGGCGTTGCGAATCGCATCGTCGGTGCCAACGCTCGATGTGCCAACGATGTCGATGAGCTTGTAGACGTTATCCGACATGGGGTTCTCCGCTGAATGGGTGTGTTGCCAGTATAGGCGCGCGCGATCGATTCGATGCGGTGAATCAGGTGGGCAACCGCTTGCCCCGCGAAACGATCACGCCGGTTTCCACGGGTCGTAGGAACCAAAGTTCCATAAATGACCTTCAGGATCGCGGCATGAATACAAACGCCCGCCATAGTCCTGATCTTCCGGCGGCATCACGATTTCGGCGCCCGCTTGCGTCGCCCGGGCGCAATGCGCGTCGACATCGTCGATCACGATGTAGACGCTTTGCGTGCCGACGCCGCCCACGGCGCGGGGCGTCTTTTGCAGCGCATCGAACGGTGACTCCCTGACCGAGCCGAGCATGATCATGCCGCCGTTGTAGGTGAGCTGCGCATGTTCAATCACCCCGGCCTCGCCGGGCACCACCAGATGCTGCTCAAACCCGAACGCACGGCAAAGCCATTCGATTGCCGCGGGCGCGTCATCGTATTTCAGGGTGGGGATGATGCAACTCGACATACGCAGCTTCCTTAAACGGTTTCGCCGAATCGAACGCGGGGCCCGAAAATCTCGTAGTGCAAGTGCGCTTCGCTGTACCCGACTCTCATCAGAAGCATGTTCAGGGCCGACATGAAGGCGGTCGGGCCGCAGAAATACACGTCGCCCTGGCCACTGAAGGGCAGCCATTTTTTTAGCACGGTGGTATCGAGGTAGCCGACGTGGTCGGCCCCTTCGCCGCGCTCGTAGGCGGCGTAATACTTGAAGCCCTTTGCATCACTCAAGGCGCGCAATTCGTCGCGCATGGCGTGGTGCGTCTTGTCCTGGCAGCAATGAATGAAGACCAGATTCTCGAGATTCTTGCCTTCATTGACCGCATTCACCAGGATGCTCACGAGCGGCGTGATGCCGATGCCGCCGCCGATCAGTGCCGTGTGGGTGGAAGGTTTACCAGTGGCAAAATCGCCGGTGGGCGGATGCAACAGAACGGTATCGCCAACGCTCGCGGCGTGAAGGAAGTTGGACACATGGCCCGCGGTCGGCGTGCCGGGCGCTTCGGCCTTGACGGTGATGCGATAGTGCGCTTCGCCGGGGCCGTTGGAGAGCGAGTACTGACGAATTTCGTCGAATTCCGACGTCGCCGGGTGGGTTTTGACGCCCACGTATTGACCCGGCTGGAACGCAGCAATCGGTTTCCCGTCTTCGGGTTCGAGGTAAAACGACTTGACGTCTTCCGTCTCATTGACGATCCGTGCGATCGTGAATCGCCGATCGCCGCGCCAGCCCCCCGGTTTCTCTTGGTTCGACTGGTAAATGCTTTTTTCAGTCTGAATGAAGATGTCCGCAAGTTCCGCATACGCTTCCGCCCATGCCTGCAGAATGGGGTCGTCGGCATTGAGTTTGAGATGGTCGCCGATTGCTTCGAGCAGATACTTGCCGACGATCGGGTAATGCTCGGGCGCCACCTGCAGGCTGGCGTGTTTGTGGGCGATGCGGTTGACGACCGGGCCCAGCGTATTGAGCCGGTCGATGTGTCTGGCATAAGCAAAGACCGAATCGGCGAGCGCGCGCGCCTGTTCGCCTTTCGCCTGGTTCGCCATGTTGAAGACGTTTTTGAGTTCTGGATGGTTGTCGAACAGCTTGGTGTAGAACAAGCGCGTGATGTTCTGACCTTCGTCCGCCAGTAGCGGCGCCGTGCTCTTTACGATCTTGATGGTTTCGTGCGACAGCATACTTGCCTCCGATCGCGGTCAGGAGAAGTGGTGTTTCAGATTGCGGCGCCGCAGCCGGCGGAGCCGACGCGC
>CBDTZF010000456.1:0-2175 GCA_965364825.1 uncultured Rhodocyclaceae bacterium
ATAAAGTCACGATGCCCTCCCCCGGTAACCAGATCCCCGAAGCAGCGGCCTTCAACGCAAAGGATCATGACCGCGCCGACGACAATATCGACTTCTCCGCGATGGCGCGCTACACCCGCGACGAAAACCTCGACATCGAATTCGGCTTCGCGCGCAAGGTGCGTTCGCCCAACCTGTACGAACGCTACACCCGGTCGACCTGGGCGATGCCCGCCGTCATGAACAATTTCGTCGGCGACGGCAACGGCTATGTCGGTGACATTGACCTCAAAGCCGAGACGGCCTACACCGTCTCAGCCACCTTTGACTGGCATGCCGCCGACCGAAGCTGGGCGTTGCAGGCAACGCCTTACTACACTCGGGTGAGCGATTACATCGACGCCATCAAGCGCCCCGGCTGGGCTGAGGACCAGTTCAACGTTTTGCAATATGCCAACCAGTCGGCACGGCTGTACGGACTCGATGTGGCCGGACACATGCCGCTGGGGCGCAACGCCTGGGGCGCCTGGCGACTCAAGGGCCTCATCGGCTACGTCAATGGTAAAAACCGCGACACCGGCGATGCGCTCTACAACATCATGCCGCTCAACGCCAAAGTGACACTTACGCAAGCGCTCGGTGGCTGGGAAAACGCCCTTGAAGTCATCGCCGTGAAGGGTAAGGACGACCTCTCCGAGGTGCGCAACGAAATCGACACCGCAGGCTACGCGTTGGTCAATCTGCGCGGCAGCTATTCATGGAAGCGGGTGCGCCTGGACTTTGGCGCCGAGAACCTGTTCGACAAGTTCTACACCCAGCCCACTGGCGGCGCCTACACAGGTCAGGGCACGACCATGGGGATCAACGCCATTCCCTGGGGCATTGGCGTTCCGGGCATGGGACGCTCGTTGTACGTCGGTGTGAACGTCAAGTTCTGACACCGTCCGGCGGCCCCTGCGCGATGCGCTGCCGGGGCCGCCATTCAATTCCAGGTGATATGTTCGTGCTGCCGCACATCGAAGCGCATGCGGCAAAAATGGCGCGTCGCTCAACCCCGTTGTGTTTCGAGACCGCGCCCTGTTTTTGTGCCGAAAGTCAGGAGCGTCGCTGAACGAAAAAAGCGATGCCCGGATGATGGCGTTCAGCCAATTCCGGGCATCGTAGGCGGCCAGTGCCGTTGACCTATCCGTACAGCGGTCGCACGCCAGCCTTGGTATGAATCTGATTCGTTGCCTCGGCAGACAGCCCCATGCCCTTCGCAAGTCGGTCCAGATACTGCGCTTCGGCCTGCGAATCGAGGTCAATCCCGAGCAGCGACATGAGATAGACTTCTTGCTCGAGACCCTGCGGCACGCTTCGAACGAAGCCGTCCAAGTCGAGCGGTTGAGCCATCTCGGTGCGCACGAAACTGGTTTCTTCCTGCGTTACGTCGCCAAGCTGTTCAAGAATTTTCTTCTGCTCGCTCGCATCGATTGTGCCGTCGCACTTTGCCGCGTTGATCATGCCGCGCAGCAGGATTTCAGCCTCGCGCTGCTGATCCGGCGACGCCTCGGGCACCGCCTCTCCGGCCAGCGCCTGGTTGAGCATGCCGCCCAGACCACCACCGCCCGAGCGCGCCTGTCCACCACCAAGGCTGTCGAGCAGACCGCCGAGTCCACCCGACTGACTACCGCCGCCGGAAAGAACACCGCCGAGGATGTCGCCAAGACCGCCACCGCCACTCTGACCGCCACCACCGCCGCCAAGCAGCCCGCCGAGCAATCCGCCGAGGCCGCCCAGCCCACCGGAGGAACCACTCCCCTGCTGTTGCGCGCCGCCCCCGGTCAGCCCGTCAAGCAGACCACCCAGTCCGCCCCCACCGCCTTGCCGTTCCGCACCGACTTCTCCGCCTCCACCACGATTCATCATCTTTCCCGCACCACGCGCAAGAATCACACCCATCGCGACTTTCGCGAGCGTTTTAACAAGATCCATTTTTCCAGCCTCATACATTGACCAACACAGACGCAGACGTCCGCACTTGCCACCGGGTTATTGACTACATCGCCAAACCGACGTTCACGAAAGTATCCGCGCGCGATTCGGTGCGAAGCACAGGAACTCAATATACTCCGTGGCACAACGGCCTGCGCATTTGAACCGTCACATCATGGGTCGACGCGCATACGACCAAGGCACCAAGCGCCCCGTGGCCGT
>CBDTZF010000457.1:0-2168 GCA_965364825.1 uncultured Rhodocyclaceae bacterium
TTCATCGGGCAGGATGAGTGTCGAGGTGAGAATAGGTTCGTTGAGTGCTTCGAGCAGCGCGGCGACCACCGGATGCTCTGGAATCCGCAGGCCGATTGTCTTGCGTTTCGGATGCAGCAAGCGGCGCGGCACCTCCCTGGTGCCTTCGAGAATGAAGGTGTAAGGCCCCGGCGTGCTTGCCTTAAGTAGCCGGTACTGGCTGTTGTCGACTCGCGCGTAGGTGCCGATGTCCGACAGATCGCGACACATCAGCGTGAAATGGTGGCGTGCATCCACGTTGCGGATACGACGGATACGCTCGATCAGATTGCTGTCTCCGGTTACTCCACCAAGCGCATACGCCGAATCGGTCGGGAACACGACAAGACCGCCCGTGCGCATGATTTCGGCCGCCTGATGCATGAGCCTCGGCTGCGGTTGATCGGGATGAACGGTAAAAAACTGGGCCATGTCAGGTGCACTATTGAAGGTAGTCGGTCAGGCGCGTCCACACGGGTGTGACATTCTCGGGCAGCGGCTCGCAGTGCCCCAGATCGACGCGGCTTTCCTTCTCACCGTGAAAATCCGACGCACGCGAAGCGAGCAGGCCGAAGTTGCGAGCGTAGCGCGCAAATTTACCCACTTTGCTCGACGAATGCGAGCCCGACACCACTTCGATACCGACGCCGCCGGCATCGACAAACTCGCGCAGCAGCTTTTCCATATCGTCATCCGAGAGTCGATAGCGACCAGGATGCGCGACCACCGGCAAGCCGCCCGCGGCGAGAATCCAGCGAACCGCTTCGTCGAGGTCCGCCCACTGGGTTTCAACAAAACCTGGTTTGCCGCGCACCAGGTAATGCTTGAACACCGTATTGACATCCGGCGCAATGCCGATCTTGACCAGGTAACGCGCGAAGTGCGCGCGACTGACCAGCGCCGGATTGCGTGCGTACGCCAGCGCGCCCTCCAGAACGCCGCGGATACCGATCTGAGCGAGCGCATCGCTCATGCGCTGGGCACGTTCGTCGCGGCCGGAACGCACCTGCCGCAGCCCGGCATTGAGTTCGACGTTGTCCGGGTCGATCCCCAGCCCGACGATGTGGATTGTTTCGTCATGCCAGGAGACCGACACCTCGACACCCGGCACGAAGGGCAGATTCGCGGCGCGCGCCGTTTTCGCGGCTTCGGCCAGGCCGGCGGTGGTGTCGTGATCCGTCAGGGCAAGCAGTTCGACGCCGTTCGCAGCGGCGCGCTGAACCACGTCGGTGGGCGACAGCCAGCCGTCGGATTCGGTGGAATGGCAATGAAGGTCGGCGTTGAGTTCAGTCTGCATCAGCTTGTTCCTTTTCAATCTCGGCACAAAAGTGCTCGATGAGGCGCGCCACCTGCTCCGGCGCGTCATGATGCAGGTTATGACCCGCGTCGGCGATCAAATGCTCCCGAAAATCCGCGAAACAGGCTTTTCCGGCCGCGATATCGGCCGCGGTCAGGCCAAGCCGGTCGCGCAGTTGCACATCACCCGGCTCGATCCACATCACCGGCGCCTTGACCCGCCGCCAGCAGGCTTCGGCCTCGGCGCGTCGATAGAGCACCGGATTGACGCGGCGGTGCGCGGGATCGGCCGCCAGCGTGACGCGCCCATCGGCCAGCTCGCGGCCGAGGGCGCGCGCGAGGAAAGCGGCACGCTCGTCGTTCAGCCGCGGGTTCTGCTTCTGCAGGCGCGCTGCCAGCGCGTCGAAGTCCGCGTACACCCGCCACGCCTGCTCCACATTCAGGTCGCGGAGCCATTTCTGGTAGCGACCCGGCGCTTCGGTCGGGTCGCCATCAGCCAATCCGAAACCGTCGATCGTCACCACCGCCGAGACCCGCGCCGGGCGGATGCCGGCGTACAAACAGGCGACGTTGCCGCCCATGCTGTGGCCCACCAGCGGCACCGCGCGCTCGGGTGAAAGCTGTTCGAGCAGCGCATCGAGATCCGCCAGGTAGTCGGGAAACCAGTAGCCCTGAGGCGCCCGGTCGGTGTGCCCGAAACCTCGCCAATCGGGTGCAACCACATGCCAATCGCCTTCCAGCGCATCGACGACGAACTGGAAACTCGCACCGGCATCGCCCCAACCATGCAGCATGAACAACAGCGGCGCCCGCGCATCGCCCCAGTAGGTGCAGTGATAGCGCAGCGAGCGCAC
>CBDTZF010000458.1:0-2151 GCA_965364825.1 uncultured Rhodocyclaceae bacterium
CGATGCCGGCCCCCTGCAGCTTATCCATCACCTTGAGCACCGCTTCATAGCGCGCTTCCTTGTCGCCAGCGATCAGCACCGGACGCGGCGGAGTGCTCTGCTGCGCCTGTACGAGCTGGGCGACCAGCGCGTCGAGCGCCATCGGCGTCGGGTCGGCCGCGCCGTCCCGCAGCGCTACAGTGCCGTCTGCGCTGACCACCACCTGCAACGGTTCGGCCGGTGTCCCGGACGCCTTGCCGACGCTCGGCAGCTCGACCGAGCCAGTCTGGATCATCGGTGCGGTGACCATGAAAATGACGAGCAACACGAGCATGACGTCGATGTAGGGCACGACGTTGATCTCGTTCATGAGGCGGCGGCGCTGGCGCATGACGGGCTCTGGCGGCGATCAGCGCAGGTGGCGCTGAAGGATGTTGGAGAATTCTTCCATGAAGCTCTCGAGGCGGATCGACACCCGGTCGATGTCGTGCGCAAAGCGGTTGTAGGCGACCACCGCGGGAATCGCCGCAAACAGGCCGATGGCGGTGGCGACGAGCGCTTCTGCAATGCCGGGCGCGACATGCGCGAGGGTGGCCGACGAGACGTTCGACAGACCGCGAAAGGCGTTCATGATGCCCCACACGGTGCCGAACAGGCCGACATAGGGTGACACCGAGCCGACCGAGGCGAGAAAGGCGAGGTGCGCTTCGAGCTCATCGACTTCGCGTTGATAGGTGGCGCGCATGGCACGTCGCGCGCCGTCCACCACGGTCGCATGGTCGGCGTTCTTGGCGCGCAGTTTGGAGAATTCGCGATAACCCGATTCGAAGATACGCTCCATCGGCCCGCTACTGTGACGCTCATGCGTGGCGCTTTGATAGAGCGTGTTGAGGTCGCCGCCGCTCCAGAAGGTGCGTTCGAAACTCAAGGTCTTGCGTCGCGCGTTGCCGATCGAGAACCACTTGCGGAAGATCCAGTACCACGACATGAAGGAGACGACGGCGAGCAGCGCCATCACCAGTTTGACCAGCAGGCTGGCTTGGGTGATGAGAGTAAGAATCGACAGGTCTTGAGTGATCGGCATGGTCAGGCCAGGGTGGAGAGAGAGCGACGTACGAGGTCGGGAATCGGAACCGGCCGGCTGCGGCGCAGGTCCACACAGGCGACAGTGACACGCGCTGAAAACAACAGCTCGGCGCCGCGTGTGACATGTTGTAAGAAAATGAGGCTGGCGCGGCGCACGGTATCGGTTTCGGTGGTGACGGTGAGCATGTCGTCGAGGCGCGCCGGTTTGAGGTAGTCGCCCTGCACGCTGCGCACCACGAAGGCGAGGCCGCTGTCGTCGATCAAGGCGTGCTGATCGACCCCGAGGGCGCGCAGCCATTCGGTGCGCGCACGCTCGCAGAAGCGCCAGTAATTGGCGTAGTAGACGACGCCGCCGGCGTCGGTGTCTTCGTAGTAAACACGAATCGGTAAGCTGTGCGGTCCAGGGGGCGTCGGCCGCGCCGGCGCGGCGTTGTGGTGCATCGCGCTATTCTAGCCGGAAGCCGCGCGCGCAGTAGTGGTGTGCAAGGGCGAATGCTAAACAATTTCTCTCAAGTCGGGGCGCGATTCTGACGAAGGTGCATCATGCTAGTCTCTGTTGATCACCCTGCGATTGTGAATGATTTGGCGCGCTCCAGCGGGCCACACGGGAGGCAATGAGTTGGCGGGCTCTGGCCGAAAACCCAATGGCACGCGCGGCGGTTCCGGCTCGCGCGCCGAGTTGTCGACGCTCGATTTCGGCGGCGCGGCGGGCGATGTGGCGCGTGCATTGGCACAGTGCGCCGACAAGATGGAACTTCGCGAGGGCGGCGACGCCATGGAAACCGTGGCCGAGGAGGCCGCAGTGCTGTACGCCAACGGCCAGAACGACGCCGCCGCGCAGGTGTTGAGCGAATTTGTCGCCACGCAACCGGCCGGGGAGGGCGAATTCATCTGGCAGATGTTGCTCGATCTATACAAATTCACGGGACAGCGCGCGCCGTTCGACGAATGCGGCCTGGCCTACGCGCGCAGTTTCGAAAAATCACCGCCGCCCTGGGATGGCCACGACGCGCCGGCGCAGGGCACACGCGCATCGACGCCCTCGGTGGCGATTGGCGCGGCGCTTACCGAGCAGGCCGCGCGGCA
>CBDTZF010000459.1:0-2146 GCA_965364825.1 uncultured Rhodocyclaceae bacterium
GCGGCGGCGCATCACGCCGGCGCGCCCAACCGCCGTTGCCAGGATGATTCCGCTACACTCGACGCGTGCCGTCCGCCCGCAGTGCCATGCCGCCCAAAGCCCACCTGCTTATCGTCGATGACGACGTGCTGATCGTCGAATCGCTCAGCCTGCTGCTGGCTTCCGAATTCAGGATCAGCTCAGCGCCCACACGCGCACGCGCTGTCGAACTGCTGCGCACGCTCGACCAGCCGCCGGCGCTCGCGTTGGTCGACCTCGGCTTGCCGCCTACGCCGCACCGCCCCGACGAAGGCTTTGCACTGATCGGCGATCTGCTCGCGCATTCGCCGCAAATGCGCATCATCGTGCTTTCCGGGCAAAGCGATACCGCCAACGCGCGCCACGCCCGCACACTCGGTGCGCTCGAATTCGTCGCCAAGCCCGCCGACCCGGCCCATTTGCAGCAGATGTTGATCAGCGCGCTGGACGCCGGGCTGACCGCGAGCGCCGGCGGCCTGCTCGGTGAAAGCCCGGCGATCGTCGATCTCAAGGCGCGCATCGACCAATATGCCGACGCGCCGTTTCCTATTCTCATTGAAGGCGAATCCGGCGCCGGCAAGGAGCGCGTCGCGCAGCGCCTGCATTCGGCCAGCGCGCGCCGCGCGGCACCCTTCCTCACCCTCAACTGCGCCGCCATCGCGCCCACGCTGATCGAGGCGGCGCTGTTCGGCCATGCGCGCGGCGCGTACACCGGCGCGGGCACCGAGCGGGCGGGCTATTTTGAAGAAGCCGGCGACGGCTGTCTGTTGCTCGACGAAATCGGCGAACTGCCGCTCGAACTGCAACCCAAGCTGTTGCGAGTGCTCGAAAACGGCGAGTTCCAGCGCGTCGGCGAAACCCGCACCCGTACCAGCCGTGCGCGCGTGCTTGCGGCCACCAACCGCGATTTGCAGACGGAAATCCTCGCCGGACGCTTTCGTGACGATCTCTATCATCGCCTCAGCGTGTTCCGCATCCAGGTGCCGCCACTGCGCGCGATGGGCAACGACCGTCTGCTGCTGCTCGATCATTTTCGTCATCAGTTCGCGCGCCAGAGTGCCCAGCCCGCGTTCTCGTTGAGCGAGGCTGCGCTGAAACGTTGGCAGGATTACCATTTTCCGGGCAACGTGCGCGAACTGCGCAACATCGTCATCCGCCTGCACACGAAATATCCCGGTCAGGTCATTGATGCCGCTGCGCTGGCGGACGAATTCGACCGCCGCAGCCCGCTGGATGAACAACGCCCGCCGGAACCGCCATCGCCGCTCGACGCTTTAGAATCGCTCGTCGCCAGTGCCACGCAAACACTTGCGCAGGCAAACGACTTCCGCCTCGAAGACGCGCTGCGCGAGCATGAGCGCGGATTTGTCGAGGCCGCGCTGCGGTTGGCGGACGGCAACGTGAGCCGCGCCGCGCGCCTGCTCGGCATCAACCGCACCACGCTCTACAACCGAATCGAAACGCTCGGCCTGGTGCGTACGCCGGACGCCGACGCGCCCACCGGCTGACCGACCCGTGTATCTCGAGCATTTCGGCCTGCGCGAAGCGCCCTTCCGGCTCACCTCGCCGAGTGATTTTTTCTTCACCGGTGCACGCCGCGGCGCCACCGTCGATGCGCTGATTTACGCGGTGATGAACGACGAAGGCATCATCAAGATCAGCGGCGAAGTGGGCACCGGCAAGACCATGGTGTGCCGCGTGCTTATCGAGCGACTGCCCGACACCGTCGATACAATCTATATTGCCAATCCGTCGCTCGACCCTGGCGAACTGCTGCTCACGCTGTCCACCGAACTCGGCGTGTCCCTGTCGCTACCGCCCCAGCACCGCGGCGCGCTGCTGCCCGCGATCTATGACGTGCTCATCGAGCGTTATGCCGAAGGTCGCCGCGTGGTGCTGCTGGTCGACGAAGCGCACGCCATGCCGAAGGCCTCGTTGGAGCAGATTCGCCTGCTCTCCAACTTGGAAACGGGCCGCCACAAATTGCTCCAACTGGTGCTTTTCGGCCAGCCCGAACTCGACACCCTCCTCGCCGCACGCGACATGCGTCAGTTGAAGGATCGCATCACCCACCACTTCCGGCTCACGCCGCTGACGACGGCGGAAGTCGCCGACTATCTCGACTTTC